>NZ_LZPK01000281.1:0-26343 GCF_001729375.1 Methanosarcina sp. A14
AACTGCGTAAGTCCTATTTGTTTCTTAATTCTTTTTTGATTTTCCCCGGTTGTTTCTAACAAGTTTAACTACATTTATTGAGAAAGCTTCAACGGATTTGTCTCTCTAAAGCGAGAATTCAAACTGAATCGACATACATAATGTTAAAAATAATTAAATTTACTACTTAAATCTTTTAATTTACTACAAAAATTTACAAAAAAGATTAAAATTCTGCACTTATACGATTTAATAGGCAGTGTGCCAATTTTTCTGTAAAATCACAAATCTCAATAAGTTATTGGGTAGAAAATTACATATCGGCAGATCAATTTTTTCCATACTATGCAAAAATTTGACCTCAAATTTACAGCAAATTTAAGACATTGCCATTTAGTCAAATTGATGAACTTATATATCTTAAAAAGAATTATTGTACAGTTTGGTGTGAACGAAAACCAATCCTGGTTGCTCTATCTAAAGAAACCAAACAATGCTGTCTGAACTACTATTGTCAAGATATATACAGACAGCAATTTAGAAATTCATATCATAAATAATAAGTATCAAATCTCCTGAAAGTTCTTCTATTTTCTAATAAGTAGTCTTATAATTTGCATTTAAAATCCAACTTTTCAGCAAAATTTCAGAAACGTTTTTGTTTTTAATGGAATTTATCTAAACAATTATATTGAGTGGTTATTTATACAACTATAAATAATAATTAAGAACAGGTAGTCAGAAAAATCTAGAAGCAGATGTAATACATGCAAACCAATGTATTTAAATAATTAATAAATGTAATTTATTTAAAATTAAGAGGTAAAATTGATTTTCCGATGCAGATAAGATGAAATTATAATGAGTGAAATTATTCCCGGCACGAGATTAGATATTTAATAAATTAATCCTTATGATTTTTAACAAAGTTGAGGAAAATAGCTTGTCCAAAGTTGCGTTAATAACTGGAATTACAGGTCAAGATGGCGCTTATCTTGCTGAATTTTTACTTGAAAAAGGATACATTGTGCATGGAATCAAGCGGCGATCTTCTTCTTTTAACACGGCAAGAATTGATCATCTTTACAAAGATCCCCATGAGAGAAATGTTAATTTTTTCATGCATTATGGGGATTTGACAGATTCTACCAATCTAATTCGCATAATTCAGGAAGTTCAACCTGATGAAATATACAATCTTGCAGCCCAGAGCCACGTTCAGGTATCTTTTGAGACTCCAGAGTATACGGCAAATTCTGATGCCATAGGAACTCTCAGGATACTGGAGGCTATACGCATTCTGGGTTTTGAAAAGAAAACAAAATTTTACCAGGCTTCTACCAGTGAACTCTATGGAAAAGTTCGGGAAATCCCTCAGAAAGAAACTACTCCTTTTTGCCCAAGAAGCCCGTATGCAGTAGCTAAACTGTACGCATACTGGATTACGGTCAACTACCGGGAAGCCTATGGTATTTTTGCATGTAATGGAATTCTTTTCAACCACGAATCTCCAATCCGTGGTGAAACTTTTGTGACACGAAAAATCACAATGGCGGCTACAAGGATAAAATACGGCATGCAGGATAGGCTTTACCTCGGAAACCTTGATTCAAAAAGAGATTGGGGCTTTGCAAAAGATTACGTCGAAGCCATGTGGCTGATGCTCCAGCAAGAAGGGCCCGACGATTACGTTATAGCAACGGGCGAAACTCACTCTGTCCGGGAATTTATTGAACTTACATTCAAAGAACTCGGAATCGAGATAATCTGGCAAGGAAAAGGAGAAGAAGAAGTCGGAATCGATGCCATTACAAACAAAGTCTTAGTTGAAGTAGATCCTGAGTATTATAGACCCACTGAAGTAGAAGTTTTGATTGGTGATTCATCAAAAGCCAGAAGAAAACTTGGCTGGAAACCAAAAGTCAGACTGGAAGAACTGGTAAAGATGATGGTAAAGTCCGATGAAGAAGAAGTCCTGAAAAGTTATCCTGCAGAGAAATTAGCTTCCAGCCCGGAAACTGAGGAAGATTCAATAAAATCAGAATTAGATATTAGGAGTTTATAAATTTCAGAACAGTACCGTAAAAGGTAAAATTCTTTTTAAATAAAGGCGATAGAATGGAAAAAGAATCAAAAATTTATGTAGCCGGACATAGGGGCCTTGTAGGTTCAGCCCTTAAAAGAAAACTTGAATCAAAAGGCTACACCAACCTTATTTTTCGTACCCATAAAGAACTAGATCTTATAAACCAGCAAGCTGTAAATGAATTCTTTGAACAGGAAAAGCCTGAATATGTCTTCTTAGCCGCAGCAAAAGTGGGTGGAATTCTTGCCAACAGCACCTATCCTGCCGAATTTATCTACGAAAACCTGATGATTGAATCAAATATTATCCACGCTGCCTACAAATGTGGTGTGAAAAAGTTGCTTTTCCTTGGCTCTTCCTGTATTTACCCAAAACTTGCACCTCAGCCTCTTAAAGAAGAATATCTATTGACTGGCTCTCTTGAAGAGACAAATGAAGCCTATGCAATATCTAAGATTGCCGGAATCAGGCTCTGCAAACATTACAATCAGCAGTATGGAACTAATTTCATTTCTGTGATGCCGACAAACCTCTACGGACCTAATGATAATTTTGATCTTGAAACTTCCCATGTGATGCCTGCACTGATCAGGAAATTCCATGAGGCGAAGGTAAATAACAAACCTGAAGTTGTTGTGTGGGGTACAGGCAAGCCTCTTAGGGAGTTCATGCATGTGGATGATATGGCTGATGCATGTGTGTTTTTGATGGAAAACTATGATTTTTCTGAGGTTGGAGAGTTTGTAAATATAGGGGTTGGAGAGGATGTTACAATCAGCGAACTTGTAGAATTAATAAAAAAGATTGTAGGGTTTGAAGGGAAGATTAATTATGATACTTCAAAGCCTGATGGGACTCCAAGGAAGTTGATGGATGTTTCGAGGTTGAATGGATTGGGGTGGAAAGCCAAAATTTCACTTGAAGATGGAATTAAAGAAACTTATGAGTGGTATCAAAATCAAATCAAGTGAAAGGTTTTGATTGTATATAAATGAGGAATCGAACAGAATAAAATCCACAAAAAAGAAAAATGGTATCCTCTTTAAATTTTATGGGTAAGAATAAATTTCACGTATTTGCAGAAAATTTAAGAATTTAATCAAGTCTGAGAAACAACCTCAAGCTATTAATTCAACTTTATAACTGTGTGATGAAATTGATGCATATTTCTCAGGTTGGAAAATTCTCCATTGAATTGAAGAGGATACTATAAATTTACTGAAATTATTCTGAAGGATGCCAATAGTTGAGGAATAATGTTATAGGTCACCCTTTTCGTAAAAATGAACATAAACTTAAGTGATTTTGCTAAAGGCCTGAAAATATAGCTTCATAAATATAAATTTCCATGAAGAATGTCTCGCAAAGTATAACTTGAGACTCCAAAAAATTTATCCTGCAAACCTTACGGCATCTTCTCACATATTTTATATATGATATTCGCATTTGAAAAAGTAATTTCCAAAATATCCACAATCCAAGACTACTCGCGGCAACTTCTAACTAAATTATGAAAAACCGGAGGAAAACAGCAAGGATTGATCGGCAGCTTTAATCGGGAATTACGGCTTTTTTACGGCATATTTATCAGGCCTGCTTTAAATGCAATAAAACTTCTGTAAAAGCCATAAAGTCAAGGTTAGAGTATATAGAATAATCAAAAGAGTATCTGGGATTAAAGCTTCTGCTGAAATATTAGCATAACTTGGTAAGTAATTGACTGATTTGTTCCTTAATTCTCTTTTGATTTTACTCATGTCATTTCTAACAAGTTTACCTACTTTTGTTGAGAAATCTTCAACAGATTTGTCTCTCTAAATCGAAATTTCAAACTGAATCGGCATATATATAAAGTTAAAAAATAATTAAGTTTACTACTGAAATCTTTAAATTTGCTACAAAAATTTGCAAAAAATTAAAAACTTTGCACTTCTACAATTTAATAAATTGTGTAAGATAACTATGAGCAAAAAATTCAGGGGACTACTACCTGAGTAGCAAAAATAACGATCTAAATGAGAGGTATCTAACAGGGGTTTTGTAAGGAGTTAAGCAAAAATGGGTCTGCATATATTTACTATTATTTTATTGTATTTGCTATGATGGCTGGTGTACTGATCGCAGATCTACTTAATTTGGACATAGATCGGAAACCAAACGGAAAATTTGTATTAGGTATGGGTCTTTATATAGTCTCTCTAAATAACTGTCACAAAATAAATTATACATATTGTTTATAACATTTATTTTTCAGTTGGTGATAACGATCTGAAAAATCAAGGCATTCAATTGAAGTCTGTGCATAATTTGTTCTGCGACGACCCTAAGTCAGAGAAAAAGAATATTTTAGTTATTTTTATGTAAGTATTGTTACTATTCTATGAAAATTAAAGAGAAAATGGGATTTTCCGGCGCAGGCAAGGTAAAAACTATGAAGATTGCAATCATTCTTGGCACAAGGCCTGAGATTATAAAAATGAGCCCCATTATAAGGCAATGTGAAAAACAGGGCATTGACTATTATATTCTCCACACAGGTCAGCATTACAGCTACGAAATGGACAAAATCTTTTTTGAGCAGTTAAAACTCCCGCAGGCGAAGTACAATCTTGATGTAGGCTCCGGCAAGCATGGAGAACAAACAGGAAAAATGCTTGTAGCCATCGAAGAAATACTGATTAAAGACAGACCGGATATTGTGCTTGTCCAGGGAGATACAAATACTGTCCTTGCCGGGGCTCTTGCAGCTTCCAAACTTCAAATCAAAATCGGGCACGTGGAAGCAGGCTTGAGATCTTTTGATTGTACTATGCCCGAAGAAACAAACAGGATCATTGCAGACCATATTTCAGATTACCTCTTTGCCCCTACCGAGACTTCAAGAAAGTACCTGCTAAACGAAGGGATTCCCAATGAAAAAATCTTTGTTACAGGAAATACGGTCGTTGATGCAGCCTATCAGAACCTTGAGATTTCTAAGAACGGAGTAGATATCCTTAAAGAGCTCGGCTTAAAGGAAAAAGAATATTTTGCAGCCACAGCCCACCGTGCTGAAAACGTGGACAACACAGAACGCCTAGGGAGAATCCTTTCCGGTTTTTCGCAGATTTACAAAGAATTCGGCCTTCCTATAATTTTCCCAGCCCATCCAAGAACTGTGAAAATGATCAAGGAATTTGGTTTTGAAATTCCTGAAGGAACAAGGTTGATTGAACCTCTTGGATATCTGGAATTTTTACAGATTGAAAGCGGGGCAAGAATGATCCTGACCGATAGTGGAGGCGTGCAGGAAGAAAGCTGTATACTAAAAGTCCCTTGCGTGACGCTTCGAGACAATACAGAAAGGCCTGAGACGGTGGATGTAGGTGCAAATATTGTTGCTGAAAGTGGAGAAAACATCATTGAATGCACAAAAAAAATGCTTGAATCCAATCTTGAGTGGGAAAATCCATATGGAGAAGGAAATGCTGCAGAACTAACTCTTCAGAATACAGTGACTGGTTACGGCATTGAATTCCGTAAAATTAAGAATTCTGAACAAATTCAATACTGGAGATAACAAGATAGAAATAATAAATGCTATTTTTAAAAGGTGGAAAAAGGAATATTAAAAATCTACGAGGCGGATGCTGTGGTGATTTTTACGAAACAGTGCATACTTTTATTTGAAGGCTGAGTGGCTTAAAGAGCTTACTGGAAAAGAGAGTCTAGTTATTCTGGATGGAATATAGTTGAACCGAATGAGTTTATTGAAAATGGTTTTGTTTATACGAAAATTGTGAGAGTAGATCAAAACTAAAATGAGATCGTTTGAGTAGGGAATCACAATTTTAGAAGTAAGTTTAGTTTTATAAAATCCTGAAAAAGGATGAACACAATGTATAAGAAATTAAAAGAAAACAAGGAACTTTGGGATCTCTTTACCAGAAAGGAAGAATACGATCTGACCTTTCGTGATATGTATGAGAGATTTCCGTACTATCTAGGCAGCCAAAGAAATATTTTTGAACCCAGTGTTTCCAAATTTCTGTTAGAAAATGGGCTGAGACCGCAGTATCCGGACAGAAAACAGTTTGCTGTTTGCCTTACACACGACATTGACATTGTTCATCCAGGTAGATTGTACCCAATATTTGGAGCCGCAAGATCTTTTGTTAAAGGAAATTTAACAGATGCTATAAAAATCCCCTTTTCTATACTTGACAAAAAACGAAATCCTTTCTGGAACTTTAAGGAAATAATGGAGCTAGAAGCAAAATATGATGCAAAATCCAGCTTTTATTTTTTAACTCTGGAATCCGGAGAGAGCGACTACAGCTATAATATAGAGGATATCGAAGATGAATTAAAGACTATATCAGAAAATGGATGGGAAGTTGGTCTCCACGGAGGACATGAATCTTACAACAGTTTTGAGGACGTCAAGAAAAAAAAGCAAAAGCTTGAGAAGGTTCTCGGCAAAGAAGTAATTGGATACAGAAATCACTACTTAAGATTTAAGGTACCGAATACTTGGGAATTATTGAGTAAAGCAGGCTTCAAATACGACTCTACATTTGGATACGCTGATTGTGCAGGATTTAGGAATGGAATGTGCCATCCGTTCAAACCTATTAATGTGAATACTGGACAACAGATCGACATTCTTGAGATCCCTCTGACAATCATGGATTGTACTTTATTTAAAGATTACATGCGACTTGATTTTAAAAAGGCATGGGAATTCACAAAAAGTCTGATTGATACTGTTGAGCAGTGTAATGGTGTAATTACAATCTTATGGCATAATACATACATGCAGGAGGAGAATTTGAAATTTTATGAGAAAATTTTGGAATACTGTTCAGAGAAAAGAGCTTGGATGACGAGTGGTGAAGAAATTGCATTTTGTAAAAACAATATATTTTGTAAAAACAATATATAATGTCAAGAATTTTACTAATTCACACATGAATAGTTGGTGTAATTAATGAAAGTGTTAATTACTGATGGAGAGTTTAAACATAGTCTTGCAGCTGTTAGAGCTCTTGGAAAACAGGGAATTGAAGTCATATCTTCATCAATGTATGAACGAAATATGTCTTTTTATTCGAAATATTGTAATAAACAGTATTTATATTCAGATCAAATTAATGAAAAAGTGTTTATCTCAAACCTTATAGACATAATTAAACAAGAAAGTTGCGATGTATTGTTGCCCATTGGATTTAAAAGTTGTATGAAGATTTCAAAATATCAGCAAACTTTGGAACAATACGTAAAAGTCCCACTTCCAAATTATGAATTTATGCTCATAGCATCTGATAAAAATAAAACGATTAAATTTGCGATGGAAATGGGTATTCCCACACCAAAAACAATATTTCCTATGTCAATAGAAGAGGTAAAAAAAATTTCAAATGATCTTCAATATCCTGTCGTAATTAAAGCACCGGAAGAATCAGGATCTGTAAAGTATGCAAATAATGAAAAGGAATTAATGATATTATATACACAAGTATGTATTTCCCATCCACAACAAATAGAATCCGGAAAGTTTCCACAAATTCAAGAATATATTCCTGGTGAAGGATACGGTTTTTTTGCACTTTTCAATCATGGTGAACCTAGAGCAATTTTTGCGCATAAGAGACTTCATGAATATCCACCTACTGGTGGACCAAGTACAATGGCGCAAAGCATTTATGATCCAGATCTAAATGCAATTGGTTTAAGACTTCTAAAATCTCTCTCTTGGCATGGGGTGGCAATGGTAGAGTTTAAAAAAGATATCAGAGATAACACATTTAAATTAATAGAAATTAACCCAAAATTTTGGGGTTCCTTAGATCTTGCAATTGCATCTGGAGTTAATTTTCCATATCTTGCAGTTAAGATGTGTATAGATGGAGATATTAAACCCGTTTTTGAATATAATAATAATTTGATATTTAAATGGATGTTCCCAGATTTCGTATATTCCATCGCAAATAATTGTTTAGGAAATTATTTCGTTAATTTATTTAATAAAAATATCACAAATGACTTGGATTATAACGATATAAAACCAAATTTATTTCAATTTATTGATACAGTCTCGGAAATATATTTAAGAATAAAAAAGAAAAACTTAAGATATCCACATGGCAAACCGGAGATTGAACATGATCATTGATTTACATATACATTCAAAGTATTCTTTTGATTCAATACAGTCTCCTTCTAAGATAATAAAAATTGCAAAAAAAAAACCTAGATGGAATTGCGATAACTGATCACGGTACAATAAAAGGAGGACTTGAAGCTAAAAAGATAAACAAAGATCCTAATTTAATAGTAATAGTTGGATGTGAGATAAATACAGAGATTGGGGATATTATAGGTCTTTTTTTGAATAAAGAAATAAATTCAAGAAATAGCATGGAAGTAATAAGAGAAATTAAAGCACAAGATGGAATTGTAGTACTTCCTCATCCCTACAGAGGTCATAAATTAAATGAAGAGTTATTAAACTCTGTTGATGCCATTGAAGGATTTAACGCCAGAAGTACTATAGAAGAAAATGAAAAAGGGATGGAATTAGCCAAAAAGTACAATAAACCAATTGTTGCGGGAAGTGATGCCCATTTCACTTCAGAAATTGGGAATGCTAAATGCTGCATTAATGAAGAGATTGGAGATTTAAAACTCGCTTTGTTATCTCATAAGAAAATATATTGTAATCCAAGTCCTCAGCATTATAAAGAGATCAGCCAAATTATAAAATCATTTAAAATGAGAAAAATAAAAAAAATTCCGTTTCAAATCATATATTTAGCACACAACTTGATAAAGAGAGAATTTATATGATAAACAAAACCATAGGACTTTTAGGTGCAATAGGGTATGACGACATGGGCGATGATGCATTGCTATTGGCGAATCTCGATGCTTTAAAATCAAGGGAATATAATATTCTTATTTTTTCATATAGTGTATCTAGAACCACAAATCTTTTGATATCATATGGATTTTTACCAGAGAATAGTCTCTCCGATACTATTAAGATTGTCGACTCTTTTGATTATCTTAATCAAAAGATTATGTATAAGTATATAGATGTAGTATTAAATCGTCTGTGTAGAAATTCATCTGATATTTTCCAAACAATTAATCATAATCGAACTTTAAAAAAAATCACTAATAACATTAAGACCGAAAATAAACAAATCCCACACTTTATCGAATACCTGACTAACATCAAAGAGTGTTCTTTGCTACTCTTTATTGGGGGAGGGTATATGAATAG
Source organism: Methanosarcina sp. A14 (assembly GCF_001729375.1). NCBI lineage: Archaea > Methanobacteriati > Methanobacteriota > Methanomicrobia > Methanosarcinales > Methanosarcinaceae > Methanosarcina > Methanosarcina sp. A14. The sequence goes on from NZ_LZPK01000281.1 coordinate 9,333, forward strand.
ATATTGGGGATGTAAAATATATCAATTTATAAGCACTCTTTCAATTGCTCACGAAGTTGGAATTCCATGCATTGCATCAGGCCAAACTTTCGGACCGCTTGATGATATACAGAAAAAAATTGTAAAAAAACATATTAATAAATTGGATTATATCTCAACTCGGGACATCAACCGGTCAAAAAAAAGGTTATTGGAACTTGGATTTGACGAAAATAAGATTATAGAAGGACCTGATGATGCCATTTTTTTAAGCAAAAATATGAATTACATAAATAGATATGATTCCTCTTTCGTTGTTACTGTAAATTTTGGACTATTTTTAAAATACAGTAAGTATCCACTTGAATATATATACACTATTTTTGCACAATTTTTTGACTACCTGGTGGACAGCAAAAATGCTATTATTTTGAACATTTCGATGACCATTAGCGGTAAGGATATTGAGCAGGGATTATCGATACAAAGTAAAATGAAACATAAGGATAAGTTTTATTTTGTGCCTTTATACACTGATTTGAAAACAATTAAAGCAATTATTTCGACTTCCGATCTTGTTGTGAGTAGTCGGTTGCATCCAATCGTATTTTCGATTAGTGAAAGAAGACCCTATATTGGCATCTCCGGTGGTGGAGAATACTACAACTCTAAATTAATGGGTATCTCGGAAATTTACAGTTATATATCCGATAATCATATAATTGAAGCTGATAATTTGTCTCTAGATAAATTAAAAAATTTGTTATCTTCAACATTAAATGAAGATTATAGATTGAATAATATTTACGAATTAAATGAAACTAAAAGAAACAACTTTTTAAAGAAGGTGGACTCTTATTTTTATAAAAGCTAATTTTTTTAGCTCTGCAGAAATTACGGTGCTCCTACATTAATTAGTTGATATTTTAAAGGATCTGTAATTTAGGAACGTTTGAAATATAAGTTCAAGTTTTCATTTCTGGAATTGCTCTATAATTCCATTTTCCCAGATAATCATCAAATACAATTTCATATTTTCCTTGAAGTTTTCACTTACTTTTCTTGCTGTTGCATAAACTTTATCCTTAATCGTCGAAACCACTTTCAGTCCTGTTGATGTAGAAGTCTTATCAATAAGGCTTTTAACCACATCAAGACTGCTGAAAACGGCACCCTTACAGGCAGCCGTTACATGGCAGAATAACTTATGTTCAATTGGATTATATTTCGAAGTGTATGGTGGATAGTGAGCCATTCGAATTTCAATTCCAATTTCATTTACCAGCTTTTGTAAGTCTTCCTTGAAAATATAATGTCTACTTGAGTTGCTTCCACCACCATCTGTCAACGGCGGTTTACTTTTCCCCACTTTTGGCGGTTTAGAATTCCCCACCTATTGATATAAAGTTTACTCAATTTTTCATGAATTAACTCAAAATCACTGGCACATATTTCCTGTTTTTATTCCCTGTTTTTTCCTCTCTTTCAGTCTGTAACTTTCTCCTTTGATATTAATTGTAGTACAATGATGGAGGTCAGCTAAGTAGGGGAGATTACTCTCCCTTTCTCGCCTAAGAACTGTACGTGAGACTTTCACCTCATACAGCTCAAGCATCTTCTAACCCTTGTGTTGGGCAGCAGTTATTTGATTTGGAGTTAGTTGCGTGGTATTGTCTATGACAGTGTGCATGCAAATAGATTAAGTTGTATGTTCTGTTATCTTCGTGGCTTCCATTCTTGTGATGTAGAGGTCTTTCTACTGCATCAGTATTAATGTCAATTGGAAAATTGCAGATAGGACATATGCCTTCTTGGTTATCCCACACTTTCCTGAATTTTCCTGAAAGCTTTCTTAAGCCTTGATTGTATTTGCGTTCAGCATAGTATCCTTTGTCGAGGTAAGGGTTTATACCTAATGTTAGTTTGATGTGTCTAACTATCTTTTTATTTGATAAAAGCTTCAGTTGGTTTGTTTCAGTTGAAAATACCCAATGTCTTGCTCCCTTGGTATGCCAGTATTTCCGACTTATCCAGTGATGGGATCTACCTGGGTGTCTTCTCTTGGCCCACTTCCATGTCATACTCCAGATTCTTTTATCCATTTCAGAGAATATTTCTTTGGATACCACGCCTTGATGGTAATTAGACCATCCAGTTATGATTGGGTTAAGAGTTTGGATTAATTTTTCTTGTGTCCAAGGTTTGCCATTCTTGATGACATCACTGATTTTCTCAGTGACTTTCTGAATGGATTTTTTGGATGGTTTGATAAGAAGCTTTCCTTTGTATTTTCTGAAATTCCAGCCTAAAAAGTCAAAACCATCGTTAATATGGGTAATTAGTGTTTTTTCTTCCGATAATTCCAGACCTTTATCTTTTAGGAATATTTTAATCAGTTCTTTGGCTTCTTCCGCTATTTCCTCAGTTTTTGCAGTAACAATGAAGTCATCTGCATACCTTACAAAATTTACGTTATGTTTATCACGTTGAAATTTTGTTATTCTTCCACTTTTTCCGCGATGATATTTATTTGCCAATATACCTTCAATCCCATCTAAGGTCATATTGGCAAGAATTGGGGATATGATACCACCTTGCGGTGTACCTTTTTTGGTCGGAAAGAGGTTTTGTTTAAAAACGAAGCCTGCTTTAAGGAATTGTTTAAGAACTGATTTGTCCATTGGAATATTGTCAAGTAACCATTGGTGACTAATGTTATCGAAGCAACCTTTTATATCTCCTTCCAGTATCCAGGATGCAGAGAACTTTTGACATGTGCATCCAAATATTTGTTCGCATGCGTCATGTGTACTTCTGAATTTTCTAAATCCAAAAGAGTGTTTGTCTGCCGTAGCTTCTGAAATCGGGTTAAGTGCTAATGCATATAATGATTGCATAGCTCTGTCGTACATGGTTGGGATACCTAAAGGTCGTTTCTTTGACTTCCCATATTTTTCAATATGAACTCTTTTTAATGGTTTGGCTTTATATCTTCTGTTAGTTAGACTAAGGGAGGCTTTCATCTTGGCGTCGGGAGTTTTCCACAATTCACCATCGATTCCTGCCGTTTTCTTACCTTTGTTCTGAATTACCTTTCTGACAGCTAACAATTTGGCGTAGAAAGAGTGGGTTAACAAATAGCTTAATCTTTTAACTAAGTTCCATTTGCCTTTAAAAACCGCTTTCGTAATCCTGACTTGTAGCCTATTAACATGTGTTTCAACTGCTTTCCAATTGATATTGTTCCATCGAAATTTCAGTTGTTTGTTAGTGAGCTTCTCGTTGATTGGTTCAGCTTGTTCACTATAACAGCCAGTCTCTCTGTTTGTTTTATTCCATAAGAGATTGACAGCAAGTGTTTCTGCTTTCTGAATCAGCGTATTTGAATGACTCCCTTTCATAGGACATACTTTCATTCTTACGTTTTGATACCATAGAGTAAGTCAGCATCCTTTCGGATTAGGGCAAATTTGGAACCCCTATACAATTGATTACAAATTGTCATTCGCTTGCTACTCCCTTCCTCTACCCTCTATGTCATTGTTATCCTTTGCAGGATTCCTACCCTAGGGAACATATAGGGCTTACCAAGTTCTATAACATGAATAATTATGAATACCTTAGAAGCCATCTCTAAGCCGAGAGTTCTTTGTCCATTTCCCATTACGTCGAATAAGCCATAATGGTCTGACTCTTCACCTTTTGGTTCAAGTGTATCAGTCTAATTTCACTTGTCACTTGTTACGACTCTTACAATGGTTCACATTACGTTCTTCATAGTATTCTTATCCTAACAGATGATTTAGATTAGACTTCCAAATTTCTCCATATTGTCCTATGAGCTTCACACCTTGACGTTATCATCAACGCATGTCATAGTAGGATTATCCCAAATGGAAGGGATAGCATTTCTGCAATTCATGCTTTAGCTTTCTTGTCGCACTATTCTATCAAGTACAGCAGCCGCTATTACATGGTCCTTGAATATCTCTCCCCATTCTCCATATGACTTATTCGACGTAAATATGGTTGAACTCTTTTCATAACGTCTGGAAATCAACTGAAACAAACAGTGAGCTCCTTCTTCATCAAATGGGAGATAACCCATTTCATCAATGATCAGCACTTTAAATTTCATCAAGCCTTTGAGCTTTTTCTCAAGTATTCCTTCCCGATTTGCTATTTTTAACCTCTCAATAAGGTTTCCTGTATTGGTAAAGTAAACCGAAATGCCTGCTTTTACTGCTTCAATCCCAAGAGCAATTGCAAGGTGAGACTTTCCAACTCCAGGAGGACCGAGCAAAACAACATTCTCTGCATTATGAGCAAATCTTAAGGTTGCAAGGTCTTCTATGACTTTTTTATCAATAGATGACTGAAACTCAAAATCGAATTCTTCAAGTGTCTTTTTCACAGGAAAAACAGCACTTTTCATTCTCCTTTCCATTGCAGCAGATTCCCTGTGTTTCTTTTCCTGTTCAAAAAGATAATCAAGGACTTCCATTGTTGTCTTGCTGTCTCTTGCAGCAATCTCAAGGCAGTTGTCCAGAAGATCTTCAATAGTATTCAGTTTTAGGTACTGCAAGTTAGTGTGAAGTCTCTCATAGCTGAAATTATTCATTCTAAACCACCATCACTGAATGTTTCATAGACATCGAGAGACCTCTTTTCAACTTCAAGACCTGAAAACTTCAACAGAATATGTGGACTCTTCTTACATTTTGAATTCTCGTTAAGAATCTCACTCAGAAGACCCTTGAAATGTTCTTTTTTCCTGGTAACTCTGCAGTTACCTGGAAGAATTTCATGTTCACAGACCTTCTCATAATCAACATAGACCTCGAATTTTCCTTCAAAGATCTGAAGCTTTGCAGTTCTTCCTGCAAACTTGTAAGGAACAGAATACTTATTTCCAAGATAAGAAATATAACAGTCTCTTGAGATCTTTCTGGTTTCTGTCTTAACAACTTTGTATCTGGGAACTTGATTCAAAAGGTTCAGTTTCTCTTTTTCATTCTTAAAGCGCTCAAGAGGGATTTCATGAGTTGTTCCATGTATACTTGAATTCACTCTCTTTAACCACTCAAGAGCCTGATTATTCAGGCTCTCAAGAGAGCTGAATTCTCTTCCAAGGAAAAAATCCCTCTTTACGTATCCAATAGTGTTCTCAATTTTCCCTTTTGTCTGAGGTCTATATGGCCTGCATAAGCGAGGAATGAATCCATAATGCTTGAAGAAATCCTCATACTGTGAGTTCCATTCTGAATCTGAGGATTTCATTGCTCTCTTTATTACAACTTGTTTCATGTTGTCGTACAGAATTTCCTGTGTACATCCACCAAAGTATTGAAATGCATTCAAATGGCACTGAATTAATGTAAAAGTGTCAATGCTCAGTGTACATTCGACATATCGCATTCTTGAGTATCCAAGAATCATGCTAAAACAGAAAAGTTTTTTGAGTTTTCCATCGACTTCAACCGTTCCTAATTCTCCCCAGTCAACCTGAGCCTGAACACCTGGTTTTGTCTCATATCGGAGTACCGCAGGTACTCCCTGTTTAGGTCTGACTGTTCTCACAAAATCCTTAACGATGGTTTCTCCACCATCAAAACCCATTTTCTGTATTTCACGAAAGAGGCGAGCTGCAGTATAGTGTTTTTCATTAATCTTTTCGAGTAAGTAAGGTTTATACGGATCAAGTTTGCTCGGTCTTGGCGGACGTTTCTGGGGTTCGGGTAAGGTTTTCAGCTGAAGATATTTTCTTACAGTTTTTCTGTCATAACCTGTTCTTTCAGAGATTTCGCTTATGTTCAAGCCTTGTGAATACAAATCTCGTATCAATAACCATTCCTCCATTTTCAGCATTATCCACAATCCTCGAACTTTTCTCAAGGATTGGGAATTGGGGAATTTCAAACCGCCGAAAATGAGGAATTCTTAACCGCCGTTGACACCATCTGCCAAAACTAAAATGCTGTTTGCCTTGAGGTAATTTATCTTGCCGTAATTTTCCCACCAGTATTTAATGCAGTCACAACAAAATTCACTCGTATCCTTACTGGCTCCTAAAGTGATGTAGCCTTCATTACGTTTCATATCGTATATGCCATGTGGAATTACAACGCCATTTGAAAATGTATTGAAGTCGTGATCATATACTTTTACCGTTCCAGTACAATAAAATTTACAATTTTGATTAGGACAGGAGACATCAGTGAATTTTGGTTTAGGTCCTCGTTTTCCCATAAACTACAATTATATTAGTTTTATTATATAATACCAACTAAATAATAAAGGAGCACCAATTTTTAAAATAATGCAATTATTTTTTGAAATGGAGCAAAATACAAATTTTCATCTAAATAATACATAGTTAATTTTTTTGAAAAGCATATTTCTGATATTAATACAAAAGTCTTTTACTATATTTAAGTCATGTCTACTAATCCCTTTGATCAGAATCATTATCGTAAGATAAACGAATGCACCCATTAATACTGAGCCGAAAAGGCCCATAATATTAGAAGGATTTAAACAAGAAATAACTCCTAACATAATTGAAGAGGCCATGACACTTCTCAAAATAAAACCAAAATTTAGATTGAATTCAATATATTTATAAGAAACAAGGATACAGATTATTACCATTAATGTGTATGAAATTAAAGTGGCAATTGCTGCTCCAACAATGCCAATTGATGGAATCAACAAAAAATTAAAAACTATGTTTAACAAGGCAGCAAAGATATGGATATACAAATTGAATTTTGTTTTTTTTACAAGATGTGTAATATTGATAACTATCTGAAAAATACCTGATAAAAGTCCTGATAAGGCAATAAAAGGAATAACAATACTACCTGAAATGAATTCATGTGTTGTAAGAATTTCCAACATAGGCTTTGCAAGTGCAGATAATCCAAAAACAGCAGGAATCGCTATTAAAAGGAAATATTTCATTGAATAACTTAAATAAACCTTCACTTCATCGATTTTCCCTTCATCAAATAAACGTGAAAGTTCTGGAAACAAGATGAATTGGAGAGGTGTAATAAACAAAAGAATAAGATTTCCAATAGCATATGAAGCTGAATAAATTCCAACTTGGCTTAATCCTAGGAAATAACTGACCATATACCTATCACTTGAATCGGTGATCCATCTGATGAGAGAATTTGGAGTCAATGGTGCAGAGTATTTTAAATACTCTTCAATCTGATTAAATTTGGGGATTCTAAAACCTATCTGTGATACGATTTTGTAAATAGAGATTATGAACAATAATCCCTGAACAATTAGTACAGCTGATATAACTTCAAACAAGCCGAATCCCATTAAGAGAAATGATAAAATCAAAGTTAGTTGCCCGAATGTCTGAAATAAAGTTAAAAAGGCAAATGTTTCGGTCTGTCGGGATACTCTAAAATAAAAAAGTGAAATTTGATTAATTGCACTTAAAAAAACCAAAAAAGCTCCCACTTTTATGAAATCTGAGGTACTTATATCTTTGAATATACTTGCAGCCAAGAAATCAGATAATAGAAATACCACTATAGATACTAATAATCCGGTGAAAGCAACAAAAAACAGTACAGAAAAAAATCCTTCCCTTATTTTTTCGTTGTCTTTTTCCGAAGAGAGAAATCTTACAACTCCCATAGATAGGCCCATAAGAGCGAGAGGAGATAAAAGAGACACAGTAATATTTATTTGTGCCCAAATCCCATAATCATAAGACCCCAGCGTTTTTGTGATTACTGGAAGCAAAAAGAAGCCACTCAGCCCTATTAAGGCCTGAGTAATTCCTATAAGCCCAACATCTTTTATAAATTTGGTATTTGCCATAAAATCACATTTTTAAAAGATACAATAAAAATAAAATAATTAGAGATTTTGGCAGTTCCATAATTCGTTTTTGGATATTCACGTATTAAAATTAGATCTCATCCCAAAACTAAAATTGCGTCTCAGAATCTTGGATTTATGTAATTAATCGAGCTTCGGATCAAGGAAATAACTCTGATAATTCTTATTGATGTGGAAAATTGGTTTCGGGATAAGCTCTTTCAAAAATGCTCATTTAGAATATCACAAATATCTTCACATGCATTTCCGGTTCCAAAAATATCATTTTTTATTTCAGCTCCTTCAAAAGTTAAAATGGCATTCTTGATTTTCTCATAATCAGCTCTAACAAGCACATTCCATCCATCCTTTACAGTCTCAACCCACTCGGTATTATCTCTCATAGTTATGCAGGGAACCCCAAGCATATACGCTTCTTTCTGCACCCCTCCTGAGTCTGTGAGGATTTTTCTAGAATGAGTCATGAGTTTTAACATTTCTAAATATCCAAGGGGAGGAATGACCTTTACATTTTCACATAATTTATTCCATAGTCCGTATTGCTTCAGATATTTCTCAGTTCTTGGGTGCACCGGAAACACAATAGGAATATCAACATCACAAAAGGCATTAATTATAAATGAAAGATTCTTGAAACTGTCGGTATTCGAAGCTCGATGAACAGTTGCAACCAAATATTCTTTTGAGGTTAGTCCTAAATTTTCTAAAATCGCGGATTTTTCTTCTGCAATATTTATATTGTATTCCAGGGCATCAAGCATCACATCTCCAACACTATACACTCCAGATGTGATTCCCTCATTTTTGAGGTTTAAGACTGCCGTTTCTGTGGGGCAGAAGAGCAGGTTCGAGACATGGTCTGTGAGTACTCTGTTAATTTCTTCTGGCATAGACTGGTCAAAGGAACGAAGTCCAGCTTCCACATGGGCAACTTTGATGTGTAGTTTGGAGGCTGCAAGAGCTCCTGCAAGAGTGGAATTTGTATCTCCGTATATCAGGACAAAGTCAGGTTTTTCTTTGAGAAGGATCTTTTCGATTTCAATAAGCATTTTTCCTGTTTGTTCGCCGTGACTACTTGAGCCTACACCCAGATTGTAGTCAGGTTCAGGGATCTGTAATTCTTTGAAGAATATGTCGGACATTTTGGGGTCATAGTGCTGGCCAGTGTGCACAAGGATTTCTGTGTGTTCTTTACGGATTGCGCGGGAGAGAGGGGCGCATTTGATAAATTGGGGGCGGGCGCCGATGACTGATAGGATTTTCATGATACTGCCTCGTGTAATAATCAAGTTATAATTAATAATCCACTTTTATAAAATTGTCAAGAATATCTGCAAATTTTCTTGCCATTTCTTTTTGGCTGTACTTCTCTATTTTTGAGTTATTTCCTTTATATGAAACCTGACCATTTAATTTGTATTCGGTATAATATTTAATAATAGTATTCTTTATATCTTCAACAGAGGAGACAAAGTATCCAGTTTCAGTTTCCTCTAATAAATCATTTACAACACCTTTTGGACCCCCGATTGCTAAGATTGGCCTTTTTGATGCAAGATATTCAAAAAGTTTTCCAGTATACACTCCTATTTCTGAGGGATGATCCCAAAGTAAAAGCAACAACAATTGTGATTCTTTCTGCTTAACTAATGATATATCTCTGGAGACTAAACCATTATGAGATATAATATCTTGAAGACTATATTTTTTAATTTCTTCCTTAATCCATTCTTCTTTTGGTCCATAAAAGCGAATTTCAATATTCTTTCGATCTATTTTTTTTTCTTTAATTAGTTCATTCAAGGCATTAAATAGTTTTGAAGGATCTCTTTTTCCATTATAAAGGCTTCCTGTATATGTAATTGTAAATTTATTTGAAAGACTTATATTTGTATTAATAGATTCCTCCAGATCATATCCATTTGGGATTGAATATACGGATTTTCTATTATGAAATTTTCTAAGATTTGAAGCTAAATTACTGGATACTGTAGTTATAGCATCCGAGGCTGCCAATGTTTTAAGTTCTAATCTTTTATCAAATACTTTCCGTATTTTACTATGTGTACAGTAATGGTTTTGAGTCCAAAGATCACGTAAGTCTGCAATCCATGGAATGTTATATTTTTCGCTCAGATCATGAGCAATTATATGAGATATTATGGGAGAAGAACTGCTAATTATTGCATCAATTTTTTCATTGGTTAAGAGCTCATCTCCTATTTTAAAAGCATCAGAATACCATTTTTTTTGGTTGTCTGGATATGTTATAATTTCTGTAATAAAATTAGATAATAAATATAAAAATGTTTTTTTATCCTTTAGAGTAGATCTACCTAATTGCCCTTTGAAGGAACTTTTTGGATTAAGCCCAAACATATTTTTAAATGAATTTATACTGTCATATTCACAATACGGAGTTCTTACAATGGTATATTTCAAGGTAAAATTATCAGGCGAATTTTTTGTTAAGATGACAGGCTCCCAGCCAAAATCTGGAAGATATTTTGCCAGTCCGTTAATTCTTAAACCACCTATTGCAGGATCTGGGGGGAAATAATATGAAACAATTAATACTTTTTTCATAATATCACTTTTTCTCACTTTTTTCCGTTTATATAGAAAACTTCGACTCCTTTGCTAGAATAGATTTTATCCAAGGATACATCAAAGTTTAATTTTTCAAAATCTGAAGGGATCCACCTAATTTCAGCCATTTCTGGAAATACGTCTTTGTAAATCAGCTTATCTTTCTCATTAATTGTCATATACAAACTTTGATTATAATGATTTGAAAGTGTAGATTTATTGTCATATCCAAAATGATAAGGAATCCTTAAATAGCGTGGTATGTACCAGTATAATTTTTGCAATTTTTTTTGTTTGGAAGTTAAAAGAAGGTCGCCAAACCTAATTGGTTCAAAGTTTATTCCTGTTATTTCTATATCCAAATTTCGATTCTCAAAAAGCCAATTCATACCATGTACTTCAGATTGTGTCGTTTGAAAATTGCTTCCTAAAATATATGGAGAAGGATATAGAGTTAATATTGTATTAATCCACACGATAAATAACAAAAAAACAAGTCCTATTAAACCATAAATATATGTTTTTTTATTTTCAGTTTTTATCTTTTTAATGAAATAATATAATAAATATCCAATAAACATTGTGGAAATGGTTGTCGTGTATGTAACCATTCTTAAGGGATCAAAGGGCAAGTTGGAGAAATAAATAATTAATATCAAGAAGCATATAATGAATAAAGGACCAAAAAGCGAGAATAAATTATTATATTCTTTATTTTTATTTTTCCAAACAATTGGAAATGAGACAATAGCTACCAAAACATATAGAAGAGATCCACCCATTTTCTTTAAAACTTGCTCAGTTACATTATAGCCATATCCTTTAGCATAATTTATATTACTAGCTAATTCTGTGACTTTTAATGGTCCTCCTTCACTTACCAACATATTGATATTTCTAATGGTCGATTCCCATACATAAAAAGATGAAATCCAAGTAATACTCCAAACAAATAGTAAAAAAAGTAGGGTTATTTTTAATCTTAAAGAATATCTACTTTTGATTGCAGTACTTCTGGTGTTCTTTTTAGCGTATATATACCCTGGTAAAAATAACGTACTGATCAGTACAAAACAGGTTAATATTGGAACTGGATGTAATATCGGATACATAAAAGCCATTATCACAACTAAAATTTCCCATCTTACATCATTGACTGAAATGACTTTTAGTATTATAAACATTACTAGTGGGAAATAAAGGTTAGCGCACGCGTTTGGAGTGAAGTTTAAATACCAGCTATTAACCAAAGTAGTACTAGCTAACGTTGATAATATAATTTCTCTCTTATCTCTAAAAATAATCTTTGAAAGTATATACATAAAAGGAACATATAATATCCCAAAAAATAAAGGTAATAGTTTAGAGATTAATAATATATTTATATTTGAAATACAATAAATTTGAGTTGAAAATATATGTAATATTGGATAAATTATATCTTTTGAAACATGGGAAGTAAGAATAATTTGTTTAATCCACCCGATATGTGAAGCAGGGTCTCCACTCATACACCAGAGATAATAACCTCTAATAATGAATAATGAAATAAAAGTAATATAGCATAAATAAATTATGAGAAGGCCTATTTTCCAGAGATATTTACCTAATTTAACATCACATATTTGGGACAAAACAATAAAAACTCCGCATACAGTCGAAAGCAATAAAATAAACCATACTATGAGTGGAGTAGATCTATAAATTGAAGATTCATAACCTGTTGCCGGAGTGTTATGAGCGATTAGAAGTGCTACTGGAAGCAAAGAAAAGCAAATAATCAAAACGACTTTGAATAGTCGATCATTTTTATGTATGGTGAGTTCATTCATAACTATCAATAACTCTCACAAAGAAGATCAATTTACTAAAAATTGCATTCTTTTTTCCATAATCGAACATTTAATCAATAATGTACATCTGATCTTAATTGACTGAACATGACTACTCAATGTTTTGAAGAATTTCCCTCCAGTTTTCCACGGTTTTTTCAAACGAGAAATTCTCCTCTACAAACCGCTTCCCGTTTTCTGCAATCTGCTCCAAGTCCGGAAAATTCAGCGCCCGAATTACATTTTCCACAATGCACTCAGGCGAGTTATTCTCCATAATGAATCCGTTTTTCCCGTCTATTATAACATCCGGTATCGCCCCGACCGACGTCGCGAGCACCGGGGTCCCGCAAGACATCGCCTCAAGCATGATGTTCGGGAGCCCCTCGGTGTAGGAGGGGAGGACGAGGAGCCGGAGCTGGTTAAGGTAGTTAGGGAGGGCATCGTGAGAAATCCAGCCCGGAAAATCAACTCGCTTGTAAAGCTCATTTTGTTCGAGAAAAGTCTTGATTTCGCTGTAGAGTGAACCATCTCCTGTAATAGTAACATGAAGGTCTGGACATCTCAAAGTTATATCCGGTAAAGCTGTAACAAAATTAAAGACGCCCTTTTCTCGACTAAGGCGGCCTACATAGCCGATACAATAAGGTCTATTGGCAAAATTGTGGGTTTGCCTAAAATTACCGTCCATGAAGAACAAGTGACCATTTCCTATGACTTTGTTAAGAGGAAGATTCATAAAGAGAGCAACATTAGGCGATTCTACGCCAATATATGTAGCTGCATTGAAAGTCAATAGTTCCAGTACCCTCTCTGATAAATAATAGTAATATCTCTTATAGAACGTGGCAGTCTTATAGATCATACGAGTGTTAGTAGAGCCAGATGCCACTGCGGTTAGAACTGATGTTTTTCTAAGAAACTTAGCTGTAATAGTAGGTAATAACAAAGTGCCAGATAACATAAACGCAGGACCGTCAAAATGCTTGCATATCCTTATCAAAAGGAGAGATATTTTTATTTGGGCAATAATCTGAGAGATAGTTTTATAAAAAATATTTCCCTCCTTTTGATGAGTATTTACATCTAAGATCCTTATTTTGCTATCAAATCCCATATCATCTGAAAAATTACCTGTTATAAGAAATATTTCATTCACAAGTGGTGAGAGAATCCTTAAAAAATTGTTTATGATAGTGTAGTAACTTCCAGAACGGGATAGAAGAGGGAATGTAACAATGCAAATATTCAGTTTTTGAAGATTTTTTGATTTAACCATGAATATATCACCCATCAATAGTTCCATGAGAGCCGCAAAGCTAAGAGCATCTCAAAACCTCTTGAATAATACGTTCTCCTGCTCTCCCATTCCCAAAAGGATTTATGACCTTCCCATTGCTAGCATCTTCCTCGTACGGCTTAACATTATACATTAGGATCGGCTCCTGCGAGAGGTTCGCCCCAAACTTAATCGTATCCGGCTTTTCTGTGTTATACCACAGAGTAACACAGGGCAAGCCGAGAATGCAGCACTCCTCCTGCAGGCTCTCAAGTCGGTCAAATACGTCAACTCCTCCTATCTTCTGACTCATTTTGAGTTTTCCTCTCGTACAATCTGTGTCGTTACTGTTCAAGGTGGCGAATATGCGTCGCACATGCCCTATCTTCTCTCAGGATCCAGTCTCCTATAAACTTCAAGCAACCTCTCCTCCATAATTTCCCAGCTGTACTTAGTCGCATAGGCTTTCCGTCCATTCTTACCAAGGCGTTTACATAGTGTGGGATCGTTTTTGAGCGTAAGAATTGCATGCTTGATAGCGTCAACGTTCCCATACGGTACGACAAGACCACAGTCTTCTTCCCTTACAATTTTGGCCATGCTAGTGTTATCATTTACCAAAATTGGTTTGCTACACATCATGGCCTCAAACAACTTATTGGGACTGGCATATTTATTATTAGGGATGTTTGGATCGTAAAAAGCAAACAGTATATTAGCATTCATCGCCTGGCTGATAATTTCTTGATGTAGAGTCCACTTTAAGTATAATTCAATACTTGGTACATTTTGGCAAATGCTCTTTAAACGAACACCACATGCCTCAGAGCACGGTCCCATAATTATTAATCTAACACCAGAGAGGGTTTTAACCGCCTTACACATAATATCTATTCCTCGATCATCATTGATCCCGCCACCGTAAAAAATGGTGAAGTTTTCTGAAAGAGAATCTGGAACTACGTTATTATTGGAGAATGTATCTGGTGGTGCATTAACGATAGTTACAACGTTTTCATTATTTGAAAGACCAATCTGCTCTCTTCGCGAATCATCGGGTATAATAACAACATCTGCAAATCTCATAAGGAAACGATCAGTCTTCGCAAAAAAAATCCGGGAAATCTTTGGGAATATGGGGAATCTGATCATATCTGCGTAGAAATCAAAGATGTCATATATAATTGGCTTTTTTGTAATCCTTGTCATGATAAGTGCTGGAGCAAAAGTATCAAAGTCTGCGGCATGTATGATATCCCATTTTTCACTTAGCAATTGAAAAATAATATAAAGCCACCAGATGGGCAAATAAAAACAGACCTTGAAGCTGTCTGGTGAAACAGCTAATTTAAATCTCTTTACCCGACATATGCAAGATCGTTGAATTTCGCTGATTCTCCCCCTGTCCCAAACTAGCAATGTTACATCATATCCCGATTCTATGAGACCTCTGGCCTCTTTTTCCAATCTTGCATCTGGATATTGAGATCTTAGCATAATTATGTTTTTCATGATTCACCTCAATCCTAAATTACTCTCAGCTTATGATTGGCCTGATAGATTGCATCAATTGTTTTTTATACTGTGATACTTTTTCTTTCGAAAGGATCATTGAATTGATTGGCCTTGAAAGGTGTATTCAACAATGTCAGTAGAGCTCCGAGAGTGGAAGATCTTCCTTCATTCCCATATATCTCTTTAAATTCTCGCTTTGCTATATTGATCGAGTCTCCTGTGCTCATCTCAACATTGAGAAGTAATTCTCCTTTAAGGATGTATTAATCAATATTCCGCAGTTTTTTGTACTGTAAACTCCCGGAATCTGAGTATTCTAAAGATAGTTACTCGAAATTAACCTTATGAAAATCTACGTTTAGCGTTCTTTCATACCAACCATATAGGTATACCCATATGCGAGTAACCTTATGGACACATACACAGGATAGAGATACCAAGAAAGATCTCTTTCTACAATAAGACCATGAAGCATTCCTTTTACTCCAAGGACAATCTGTTCGTAAAATACCTCGTATGGCGAGAGATTCATTAACTGAAAACCAGTTTTCGTGAAGGTTTTCGCGCCGATGAACTGCTTTCTCGCGAATACCTTTAAAGATGGCATAGTGTCATGATATAGAGGATCTTGAATATACACAACTTTATATTTCCTGTCTTTGAGTTTTTGGGCCCAATCAAAATCTTCACCCCAGTGGATCGATCTATTGACACCCCCAATATCCTCAATCGCTCTCCGAAGATAAAGCGAATTTCCTCCACCATACAGGCCGCGCCTTTTCTTGATTCGATCTTCGATTATCAATTTCCAATGGTTAAAGTAAAGATGAACAACCGGACCTCCATCAGGAGGTGCTATATTTTCTGGCCAGACCGTGCGCACTCGATCGTCATAATTGAAGCATTCAACTGCGTTACGGAGCCAGTTGTTATGGGGAATAATGATATCTGAGTCAAAAAGCGCTACAATCTCGCCAGTTGCCTTTTCAACTCCCGTTTGTCGTGCACTCCCCAGGAGTCCTGAATCGAAGAATATTTTACTGGTATATTTTTTAGCTATTTCGATTGTCTTATCTTTTGAATTTCCGTCTACAATGATAATCTCGACACTTGGGTAATCCTGATTGGCAATGCTACTAAGGCACTTTTCTATAGTATCTTCGTTATTCAGTGTTGGAATACAAAAAGATACTTTTGGTAGATTATTTAAGTCAATAATACTTCCATTCTGTTGCAATTCCGGCGATTCT
Source organism: Methanosarcina sp. A14 (assembly GCF_001729375.1). Taxonomy (NCBI): domain Archaea; kingdom Methanobacteriati; phylum Methanobacteriota; class Methanomicrobia; order Methanosarcinales; family Methanosarcinaceae; genus Methanosarcina; species Methanosarcina sp. A14. The sequence continues at coordinate 25,646 of NZ_LZPK01000281.1, forward strand.
ACGATGATATATTCATCGTCATATGGAAAATCTGTGATAGCTGGATTTTCTACCATCAATTATTCACTCCAGGTACTTTTTGAGAACTTTCGACAGATGATGCTATAAGATGTCCACCTACCCGGCATCCCCCTTCCTTGCCCAGCGCCTGCTGGAAGATGCTCGTCGATCGCTCCTAACTCAGTGATTTAACGAAATTTCTTGCTATCTTCCTCCCAGGTTCTATATCCTCAGTCTCGGTAAGCTCCATTGATTTTTCGAGGACCGCATTAGCCGATTCCGCATAGAGAGCTCCGTTCATCTCGCCAAACTTCTTTATGCGGTTCGGGAGACTCGTCGCAATTTTCTCCTAATAACTCCCGTTATGCACTATGAGCAATTATGTTAATTTCAAGCGTAAACTATGGTAGTATTTTATAACAAAGACTTTAAATTATTATCAAATTTTTCAGTAATACTATCCCAACTTAAATCATGCACATAAGAATATGCTTTTTCACCTTCAGCTTCGATTTTATTTGTCTTGGCAAGCCCAATTGCTTTTTCTAATGTAGGAGTTACGCAGTTGGCTCCTAGCATATTGTTTTTTCCAAACTTTCAAATATTTGAATTAATTTAACGTGTATTGGGGATTCCTTAAGTATTCTGTCACTGCCACTCTTCTAATTTTCATAGCACTTTCAAACCAGGATATTCCA
>NZ_LZPK01000282.1:0-6558 GCF_001729375.1 Methanosarcina sp. A14
AGCTCTTCTTTAATTTTCAGTGACTGGTTATATTTTCCCATTGCTTCTTCGTAGTTGCCCTGATTCTGATAAATCATTCCAATCTGGTGCAGTGTTATTGCAGTTCCGCGTTTGTCTCCAAGTTCTTCTTTCATTTTCAGTGACTGGTTATACTTTTCCAAGGCTTCTTTATAGTTGCTCTGAAGGAAATGAACACTTCCAAGTTGATGTAGTGTTTGTGCAATTCCGCTTTTGTCCCCCAGCTCTTCTTTCATTTTCAGTGACTGGTTATACTTTTTCACTGCTTCTTCGTAGTTGCCCTGATCATAATAAATATTTCCAAGCTGGTGCAGTGTTATTGCAATTCTGCGTTTGTCCCCCAGCTCTTCTTTCAGTTTTAGAGACTTGTTATACTTTTTCACTGCTTCTTCATAGTTGCCCTGCTGATGATTAATAACTCCAAGCTGGTGTAGTGTTGTTGCAATTTCGCTTTTGTCTTCCATATCTTCAAATATTTTCAGAGCCTGCTTATACTTTTTCACTGCTTCTCCGTAATTTCCCTGAAGTAAATGAACATTTCCAAGCTGATGCAGTGCTTGTGCAGTTCCGCGTTTGTCTCCAAGTTCTTCTGCAATTTTCAGTGACTGGTTATACTTATTCACTGCCTCTTTGTAGTTGCCCTGCTCCTGATGAATAATTCCAACTTCATGGAGTATAACTGCAACCCCCTTATTATTCCCCATTTCTTCATATTTATTTTTAATTTTGTTACATATTTTTAATGCTGTTGTTAAGTCTCCAAGGCGATGGTAGATAGTTGCAAGGGTGTACTCGGCGTTTGTTTTCGTTTCTCCTAATGTCGTGTTAATAGAATCATTTAACAGATCCATTGCAAGTTTAATATGACCCCAGAGGATCAGATGATCGACTGTACTTTCTACAATTCGGGTTGCACTTTTGTAGTCTTCTGCTTGGAAGTAATAGTCGCGTGCTTTTAAATGATCCCATAGATTTCTATTCTGGGCAACTAGATTTTCGTAATATCTGGCAGCCCTGACGAGTAGCGTTTTTTTATCCAGTCCATCTTCTTTCAGTTTTTTGAGTGCGAAATCTTTTACAATTGTATGCTCTGAGTAAACACTCTTGTCATACTCCTGTTCTTTTGAAACCAGACCCCATTGGAGGAGTTTTTGTAGAGGTTCGCCGACAGCAGGACATTCATCTTTTTCATCTCCGACAATCCATGATAATGCTTCGATGGGAATGGCTTCTTCGAATATTGAAGCGCTGAGGAGCAATTTTATGGCGTCTTCGTCCAGTTTGGAAAATGACTTGTCTAGAAGGGTGAACTCAATAAGCTCTTTTTTCAAGGGTGACAGATCCAGCAGTAAATCATCTACTCTCTGAACAGCGGCATGTTTTGCAAACTGGCCTATTGTCCAGGGGTGGCCGCCTATAACATCATATATTTCCTTTTTCTTCTGAATTCCCAGATCTGCCAGTTCAGTAAAATTGTTCATAAGCCAGTTTGTCTGAGGGAAATGGAGTTCGGGAAGGGAAATGTGTTCGATTCCGGAAGCAAGCCTGCCATCAAGAGGATCGAAATCATAGCGGGTTGTTATGAGGAATTTTGTGTTTCTGGTTGTATTGTTAAGGAGATGCTGGATGAACGCTTTAAGTTCAAGGTTTTCTATGCCGTTTCTTTCTTCATTCAGACAATCTTCAAAGTTATCGAAAATGACCAGAAATCTTATCTGGTTTAGTATGTTTACCAGCAAAGAAGTTTTAACTTCAAGGGGAACCTGCTGGTTCAGAATCTGGTTCAATTCTGGCCTTCCTTTCATCAGCAAAAAACTATTGAACTTGTTCAGGATATCTTCCGGCCTGGTTGTGGGAGTAAATTTGATCCCCAGAGTGCCTTCGAAGTAATAGCCCATTTTCAACGCGAATCGAGTTGCAAGTACGGTTTTTCCAATTCCTCCAAAGCCGTGAATAATTGCAGCCCGTTTTACATCTGACTTGAAACCTTTTTCAAGAAGTCTGAGTTCTTTTTTCTGGCAACAAAACCTTTTTCCATTACCTGTAAATCCGGCATCATCATAGGTTTGAAAACGAATTCAGAAGGTTCCGGTTTTAAATTGCCCACATTAACGCAGTCGCAGTCTGAAAGATACAGTACAGGAGTTGCAAAATCAAGGCCATTACCGTTTTCTAAATTCTTCATCACGAGTCTTGCTTCTTTTAAAGCAAGGTCAACAGGTTTTCCGCTTGCAATTGCTCTGTAAAAATTGTACGCAAACTTTATGGCGACGTCATCAAGTACAGAATACTGCATTGCTACTACAGCAGGAATTCCTTTTTTGGAAAGCATACTGGCCAGATCATCAAAAGCTTCTTTATTCGAGCCTTTGGCTGATTCGCAGGAACTGAGCATCACAAGCCGGATACCTCGTTCGGAAAAAAGGTCGGAAAGAGTTTTGTTGTCAATAAGCCTTGCTTTCTGGTCTTCGTTTTCAAAAACAAGATGACCTTTGCCATCTATGCTGATCCCGTGACCTGTGAAATGGATAATATGATAATCTTGTTCGTTCAGGTAGCCTTCGACGTTTTCAAAGGTTGCATCTTCAGTAAAATCCACTTTTATTTTCTGATCTCTTTGAAGTTTGTCCACGGCTTCAAGGATAATTTCCTGTTCTTTTTCCGTGTTCAAAGGAGAAATCCTGGGGTCATCAGGACCGGAAATTATTACCAGCATTCTGAGTACGGAATCAAGGGGTTCAAGCTTTTTCTTCTTCACGCCTGCCGGTAGCCTTGAAATAAGGATGTTTCTTCTTCGAATCAGAAAATCTTCGTCGTCATAGAGGTATTCCCAGGGCAGCGCTGAAATTTCCGGAACATCTTCACCAAACCGGAGTGAAATCCTGAGTCCACTGCCATTATCTTGAACTTCCTTTATGGATTTGTTGAAATACTCCCCGAGTTGACCGGAAAATACCTTGCTGTAAAGCATTTTCCCAAATTCGATATGTGGCTCTTCTCTATCCTTTTCTTCCTGTGCCTCTGCATTTTCTTTATGTTTCTTTGGTTCTTCAGGACTTTCGGTAACTTTTTTCTCTATACTTTTAAGCATCTGAGAGAGTTTCAGGTCTTGCCTGAGTTCAAAATCATTGCTTGCTACAACATTCCCATCCTCCAGAATTGAGGCACGATATATATATGGAGATGCTTCGGGGGATCGGGTAATCTGAAAATCGAGAGAAGAGTATTCCAAAAAGATCACCGATCACTATTTGGGCTTCATAATTAATAAATTTAAAGTGTATATATCAATAAAAATAATATTTAAGACTTAAAAATGTGATTTAAAACAGAAATCCCAGCTTTAAAGGTATCAGGACTCTCAATAAAACTCACGAGAATTCAAACCGATTTTGATTCAAGTTGACGTAAAAAGAAAAAGTAGGCAATCAAAAATTCATGTTTTAATCCCTTAAAAAACTCATTGAAAACATGAAAATTAGGTTTATTAGTCTCATACTTAAATGGCAAGAGCTTACAATATAAAACTGGAAAGGGCAATTTTTCAAATCTTTCAAATCTTTCAAATTTCCAATTTTTCAATTTAATTTTGGGAAAAGCCGGTCGTGTCTGCACGACCGGTGAGAGCCTGGGGTTCTGAAATCGATTTATTCACAAAGGGGTTTCTGAAAAGATATTTCCGGTTTTACCCCTTTACTCTTTCTTTTCCAGGCAGATGAGCTCTTCGGCGTACGGCAGCGTCTCTTTTATCCAGGCGCAAAACTCTATCCACTCATCAAGCTTGTGATTGCGGCGCTGGAAGTAAATGTTTCTGAGCTCAGCGTAATTGGTTATAACGGTCCTTTTCTGCAAAAACGCGCTCGGCAGATCCTGGACGAGTTCCCTGAAAATCGCTTTCCGGTATGCGTTGTCCTCTTCACTATCCCCCTCGCGGGATTTGTAGGCTTTGATAAGGTCGTTCAGGTGTCGGATCTGGTCGTTCCTGTAATCTGTCAGGGTATCAAATGAAAAATCGTGAGGAGCAAGCTCCCTGCTGGTCAGCTTGTGCATCGTTGAAGTGGAGTTCTTTTCTGCGAATTTGTAAGTATCAAACTCTTTCCACCAGTAGAGAGGGGCTGTTAGGTCAAAACAGACTGTAATGAACCTTAAAAATTTGCCGTGCTCGTTCCCTGCAAGGGTCAGGCGCTGGGCCAGGTTCAGGTCCTTTTCCCCGAGCGTGCAGTTTCCTGCCTCATCAGGCTTACTGCTGTCCATAAGGTGCCAGGAATTCATAGGGTTCCGCATGCCGAGAATGGCATAGTAGATATTGTATGTACCGTGTAATTTCATCTTAATCATAAAAGCGCCTCTTAAACCCATTACGATAAACAATTTATAAATCTGTTTTTGTAAGTTATTGTAAATGATTCATCAATCGAGGTAATAAACAATTTATAAACCTATCCATGGCAGATAAACTAATTCGTGTAAATGGACTGATTTTAAACAAATGAACTGGTTTTAAACAAGTTGACTGATCTTAAAAAGCTACTTGGTTTAAAAAAACTAACTGTTTTTAAAAAAACTGACCAATGTTAAAAACTGAACACTGAATCCATGGGTCTGATTAGTAGCCATCGTTTTCTGAGGGGAAATTATTTAAGAAAAATAAACGCCTTTTTAACTCATGCTTTATCCTTTCAAGTATAACCTTTCTGCAACTTCCGGATATTTCTATTTGACAATGAGTAGTAACATTGTATATTATCAGTATGAGCCTGTTAGCGTGAAAAAACTTGTAATTCCATTAAATCAGAAGCCAGAAACCTTACCTTAAAGTTAACAGTTCTAATCTTGATACAACGTATTGATACAATGTTTTGGGACAAAACTTCGAGCTATTTCTTCAAGCTCTTTATGGTCTATTATAAAAATAGTTGTTGCTGAAATCACATTCAAGCTTGATCACATTCAGGCTTGATATTTTCCGATTTTTTAAAGTTTTTAATAATAAGGATAAATTGTTCGGCTGTTTTTATTTATTATCTAGCTATATACATTTATGCTCTTAAGTGGAATAAATTTTGGCTCATTATGTTAACAATATGGATGCGTTGTCCAGATAATTTTAAAAATTAATTCTTAAAACTGGCAAGAGATGTTTGCACTTACAGATTTAAAAAATCAACCGTATAAAAAAAATCAACCGTATAATATTGAAAGTAATGGAAGACCAAACATGAAGAAATCAGTTATATTACTGATCTTGCTTGTATTAGCACTCTTTACGGCTGGATGTGATGAAAAAACTCCAACAAATTCAACAAATTCAGAGGCAAACATGGAGAACAGTGTTGTGGCTATAACCCAACTGGAGCAGGTAAACACATCCCTTCAGAAAACTCCCGTCTTTGTGAAGATAGGATCTAGATGGTGTCCAGAGTGCCGGTCTTTGAAGCCCGTTCTTGATAAATTAGCGGTAGAATACCAGGGAAAAGCAACTATTGCTGCCATAGATGCAGACAAAAACCTAGAACTTGCAGAATATTTCGAAGTAGAATTTATTCCTGACTCTTTTGTGATTGTGGGCATTGAAAATGGAACATATGTCTATATGCAGGAGAATGGGAATGTCAGCACAGACAGATCTAAAGCCAGGTTTATTGGACGAAATGAGACTGACGAAGAAATGTTTAAAAAAGTTCTGGATTTTGCCCTTATTCAACAGGAAAAAACAGAAGCAAATGAAACGAAACATTAACTAATAGATTTAATCTCAACGTTTGGATATAAATCGAAAACTAAAGCTAAGGTAAAATTAAGGTTCCGAATATAAATCAAAGAGCAAGAGGATAATTATGGTTTGCCCAGTGTGTGTAGTTGGAGGAATCGGATTTGTTCTCAGTCGAGTTTTTGGGCTTCCTGATGTTTGTGTTTCTTTCGTGGTCGGGATGCTGGCGACTTCGATGTCTTACTGGGTAAATCATATCATGGCAAAAAGATGGAGAAAAGTGAAAGGTCAACTTGTAGCACTCAATCTTCTGTTAGGGATTATGTTTTTATACTCTTTAAAAATGATAGGATTGTGGTAAAGTATAAGAGGAGTACTATTTAATACTCTATTCAATTATTTTAGTTATAATCCAATTTTTCTCAGTAAAACTTCGTTCTTTTATAATTTTTATATAATCCATTTTCGGTCGTGCTGCAACTGTTGACCTGCAACCGTTAACCTGTAATCATTGCGCCGGTTGACCACGCAGAGATGGTTTGGGGACAAGACTATCAAACTCAAATGGTTTTCGTTTTTCGCTCAAGTCTTTTTTTGAAAAGCTTAGGGGTAAGTCTTTATTAAAAAGGAGTGTAACCACGTCATCCGCATGGCCCAAAAAATTAAGAAAGATCAAACATCCTGAGCTCATTAAAAATATAGCCTTTCTTATCCATAATTCAGCCCGCTTGAGCGAACGGAGTGAACGAAAAGGGCACCGTCCTCCGAGACGGTTAATTACTCTAGCCCATAATTCAGCCCTCTTGAGCAAACGAAGTGAGCGAAAAGGG
>NZ_LZPK01000283.1:0-3146 GCF_001729375.1 Methanosarcina sp. A14
ACAAGGATTGAAACAATACTAATTTTTTCTGTCCGTTTGAGGCAGATACTATTCGTGAGCAAGATCCACTAAAACAAGGATTGAAACCCTGAAGGAGTCAAACCGAAAGCTGTACCCTCTGAGATTCGTGAGCAAGATCCACTAAAACAAGGATTGAAACAAAATTAGAGGAGTCTGTTTTATAATGAATATCAGATATTCGTGAGCAAGATCCACTAAAACAAGGATTGAAACACCAAAATTACCAAATAACACAAAAAAGTAATCGGGCGACAAAATTCGTGAGCAAGATCCACTAAAACAAGGATTGAAACTAAAAGAACCAAGGTGCTTCTCACTAAAGTCTCGAACTCGGTATTAATTCCCGGACACTAAAGTGTATATCATTTCTCTAGCCGCTAGCCGTTTGGCCCTCTGCTTTTTTCCTGCCTGTCCGGTGCTGGTTGAGGAGCCAAAGGTGCAGGTACAGGTGAAAATAGGTTTGCAGGTAGGCCCTTCCGCCTTAAACGAATAAGCCGGTAAGGGAAGTTTCTTTGCCTGACAATATTCCTGCAAGGCAAAAATAGGGTCTTTTGACATGTTAATCGTCACTTCTTCATTACTGGCCGGCAAATCTATTATCTTGGTCTTCAAGTCTGGAACTGGTAAGCCCAGGACAGCAGCTAGCAGGTCTACGGATGCCCGCTGAGTCGCTCCTTTCTTTGTCAAGTCCTCGTATACGGCAGACCGGTACTCTATATTATTTACTCTGATAGCGCTCTGGGCAGCGAATACCGGTAAGTTACCACGAATCGTGTTGGTCACTTTGTATACTGGCATCTGCCAGCCCGGTATATGCTGTGCGATATTGAAGATCGAGACTGCCTTGTGAGGTGCAGTTGCAATTTCCTCCAGCAATGCTCTTTTAAGCTCAGTCCATCTTTTGCCATCAGGAGCTTGCAATAGTACTAGCTCAGCACAGATGATCGGCAGCTTGCCAAGGCGTCTCCGGAATGCATCGTAGTAGGCCTCAGGACAGTCATCCTCTTTGCGGATAAGGAGTTTGGTGATGCGTTCGAAGTCTGTATCGCTCGTACTATCTATCCGATTTCTCAGGATGGCAGATTCAGCTTTTCTATACGCCTTTTCCTTCATGTACTCACTTTTAGCCTTGTCGTTTTCAAGATGCATCAGGTTGATATGCGATGCAATTGCCTGAATCTCTTCTTTAGAATGGGGCAAGGGTTCATTCTGGATGTGCGCCCGGATCTGTTGGTGATTCACAAGATCAGCATACCTTCGGATGGGCGAGGTAAAATGGGTATAGGCACCTAGGTTCAGTCCGAAATGGCCCAGGATAACTGGGCCGTATTCCGCTCTGTTGAGCATCATGTACGTGGTATGTCTGACAGTAGCTATGTTTACCTCGGGGATTACAGTGACGCTTTCGAGCAACTTCATTAAGTCCCCTCGCTCAGGGGTGGCGCTCCGGGCTGTATGGTTACGGAAAAGGATAGGGATATCGTTTTTGACTGCATATTCTGCTACGGCCATATTAGCGAGAATCATCAGCTCCTGGATGATGACATAGCCGATGGTATCCTCCCTGCGTCTCAATTGCTTTATAGATCCTTCTTCATTTGTCACCAGTCCCCGTCCCAAATCATAGAATGCCAGCGCTCCACGGTTGCGGCGCTGCGTTAAAAGATCGTTTGCAAGCTGGCTTGCGAGCTTAATGAGGGCGTGATGCGTGTGCTCTCTATCAGAGAGAATGCGGGTGACATCAGAAAAAGCTAGTCGGGCTTCGCTGATCATAACAGTCCGCAAAAGCCGTGTTTTTAGGATTGACAAGTTCATGCCGAGGGCAATATCCACGGCGAGAACATCTTTCAACTCTCCTGGCCACAGGGAAAGCTTCTCGTCTGCCAGCTGCCGGGGTAACATCGGGCTATTACCGTTTGCATAATATCTGGTCTCGATCCGAGACATTGCAAGCTTATCAAGCTCTGAGTGCTTGGAAATTACCTTTGCGACATCCGTGATCATAACTAAGACGTGCAAGCCGCCGTTTTCCGTGATTTCCACCCAGATTGCATCATCCATATCTTGGGTTGTCACGTCATCGATCGTAATGCCTCTTAACATATCTGGCATAGTACCACTTAGATGCAAAATTGGGTATGATCTCCTTATATGTATATTGGTTGATACAAAATAGTAAGAGAAACCTTTATTTATGAGTCATTGTTTCTGCTGCGCCGAAGTGACGAAAAGGGAAATATTGTTCTATCGTGGCAAATTATTCCAGATCTGGGAGAGCAAGATCCACCAAAATAGGGATTGAAACTCGATAGAGTTGAGATAGATGAAAATTGAAATATTCGAGAGCAAGATCCATTAAATCAAAAATTGAAACAATATACTGATTTTTTTAATGAAAATGAATTAGTATATATTTTATCTATTAGGAATTATAAGGAGTTAGTTATGAGCGAACTTTCTAGAAAGTTGAATCAATGTAGAAAGCCTGCCGGAGAGGTAGGTAAACTAGTTGCGGATGAAATGAATATCAACCATTATGAGCTGACAAGCTGGGGCTTGGGAAAAATAAACATTAAGCGGGATAGTGTAATTTTAGATATTGGATGCGGTGGAGGCAGAACAGTAAGCAGGTTGGCTTTACTTGCACCTGAAGGAAAAGTTTTTGGAATAGACTATTCTACTGACTGTGTAAACTGGTCTATCGAATTTAACAAAGAATTAATAGACAGCGGTAAAGTTGAGATACATTACGCAAGTGTAGAAAAAATTCCTTTTGAGAATAATAAATTTGACTTGGCACTGGCGGTTGAAACTGTTTATTTCTGGCCCAACCTTATTGAAAACTTTTCTGAAATAAAAAGGGTTTTAAAACCTTCCGGCAGGATTATGATACTTAACGAAATGTATGCCAGCCAGAGCTTTAAGGACAGAAATGACCCGTATGTAAAGGCTGGTAATCTTAAACTACATACACCGCAAGAACTGGATGAATTATTAAAAAAAGCCGGATACGTAAATATACAAACACATCTGGTAGAAAATAAAAACTGGATGTGTTGTATAGGAGAAAAAAGTAGCTAATGCTTTTGTAGTGCGCCGGATGGATAGATCATATAGAAGGATAG
>NZ_LZPK01000284.1:0-6056 GCF_001729375.1 Methanosarcina sp. A14
ATCTCCGAGTCCCACTACCCGATTTCCGTTCTCGGGAGGACGGAATATTTTTGAGAATTTCACTTGCTTAAGAGGGCTGAATTACCCGATTTCCGTCTTGGGAGGACGGAGCCTTTTTGCTTATTTCGCTTTTACCTTAGTTTACTCTCAAGAGGTTGGACGCGTTGTTAAAAATATGTAAAAATGGGGAACTTGAAACCTCAATAATGAGGAATTTCTTCGTCGTTAATCTCTCACTGAAGTGAAAAAATTTATTTTACAAAAGAAAACTCTTAATTTAGGAGTTGAACTTTTTTAATTTATGATATGAATATTTTGAGCCGTTAAATTAAGATCATTAAGAATCAATTGGATGAGAGCGGCGCTATATTTCCACAAAGTGTAAAAAATGGAGATAATACCAATCCATGCCTTCCTGAGTTTTTAATTAAAAAATTTAAAGATCGAGCTGCTAAACACTTTAGTAAAGTATTTGAGTCACCATAATATCCACGCCAGACATCAGCTTGAAAGTTCTCACTCTGTAAAACATTTCTTAAATGATATATATCCATCAAATGTTCTGCCCAGTTTCCGGTGTAGGGGTCACAGGTATTTGAGGGATATTGAGGATATTTTTGCTTTAAAGTAATGCTTCCACTGGCTGAAAATTCATTTACTGCTTTTTTAATATCAGATTCAACCATTCCTCTTGTAGCAGTGACTAAGTAAGCAACTTGATCCTCGGAAAGGTCCGGGTTTAAACTTTTGATCAATTTGCTTCTAATTTTAGAATATGCTTCCAGGAGATCTCTTTTTTTATCGCCAAATAACTGTTCTCTATCTACGAGTTCGCACATCTGGTGGTATTTTATGAGTTTCCTCTTGATAAAAGGATTATAAGGATTTGCGCCAGAGGAAAAAAACACTTTTAAATTATTATTTGAAATCAAAGATATTTTCTTCAGGAACTCTTCTATATCATAGATGTGTTCTATAACGTCATAGTTGGCTATTGCGTTGCAGTTAATTGAATTATTCTTTAAAAAGTCGATTACTTCATCAATATCTCCTGGAATATAGTAGTCAGCTTGCTCTCCTATAGCTTTTCCTATTAATTCTGCATCCCTAGCAGAAACATCGTAAATGTCGTTGTAAATAACCGTTCCAATATTGCATTCTTTTGCGAGGAGGGACAACATACCGGAACCTCCCCCATAATCTAAAAAAACAAATTTGTTTAAGGGTACGTCTATTTTTGTGATTGACCATACAAGTATATATGCATATCTTTGCAAATTGGAATGCAAGTTTCCTAATAAAGAACCAAAGTATTTTTTGTTATAATCTGAGATATCTAAAGTCTCTAGATTTATTCCTTTGAGTTTATAGTGCAAACGGCTTGCAGCTTCATTGACCATTTTTACTGTTGATTTGTCATCAGGCAAATTGCAGAATTTGAACATATACTCCATAAATTATGACTTCCCCTCTATATCCAAGACAGAACTGCATTTAAATTTACATCGCCGGGATTTGATATAAATCTCTGTCATATGATTTTAGTAATAAATCTCTGTAATATAATAGTATTAAGTACATTACATTTTATATTTATTGTTAAAAAATAGGCTACTACTTTAATCACATATCTAATATTTCTATTTAATCTCAAGTATTCTAATATTTATATTATTTTTCATATTATCCTGTCAAGGATAACCAAATTAAAATATATTTTTATATTTTCCCATTCAATTTCACATACTACATGTATAACAATCCCATAACTTGAAAACCTGTAATTTATTGCTTGAGAAAGAGCTCTTTAAATAACCTTTATGATCGAAGTGATCTTTTCCTTTGGAGGGCTGTTCAGGATTATAGTTATTTTTTCAAGTAAACTATTAGATCAAGGACTAAAGATTAAGGACTAAAGATTAAGGACTAAAGATTAAGGACTAAAGATTAAAGATTAAAGATTAAAGATTAAGGGCTATAGATCAAAGAAAGCTGTTAGAAACTGGCCCGTCGAAGACGAAGAAAGAAATCTTCCTTTTCAATTCAGTCTAACAGGCTGTCTTAAAACTACTCTTAGTTGTACATTTGGGTCATAAAAATCGCAATAATTATCTACTTTAGATAAATAGTATATAAAAATTATATTTTTGATGAAAATTAATTTCAGTATTTTCTATGTTCAAAAATTACGATCAAAAGCAGCAATTTATACTTCCACTTAATCTAGAAGATTTTGTCTCTGAAAGCCACATTTCCAGAGTAATAAATGATCTTTTTGATGTTGTCGAGATTATAGAATTATAAATCTATATAGTGATGTCAATACTTACTTTTATCACTAGATTTTGGAACTGAGCAGGAAATGGAACTACTATTATATTAATTCTGTGGTTGGAAATCCATTAAACTTAAAGAGGATACTCCCGACTTAATAAGCCTTCTAGAACTTCCCCTGGATCCCCCAAACCATGTTTTCCCAGTCTTTAACTCTCCTTTCAAAACATGGTTGTTAATGATAAAATGCTTATCACTTTTGGCGTTTTGCTTCATGTAAGGCAAAATCTTTTTATAAAACCCTAAATGCTCTAATTGCAATAAGTAAATCTGCCTTTATTTAGAGAAAACCAATCAAATCAACATTTTTCTGCTTCTCCAGAAATCCTCAAATAGCGACTTTCCTTTAATCCAAGCTGAATGCCCGATATATTCTTACGTCTCCATCTTTGGCTTCTTGATGTTAACTTGTGTATATTTTTGATAAATATTCACATTAATTAGAAAAACTTAAGCTCTTGAAGCATTTTTCTGTAAATTACCTTAAAATAATATTCTCTATATAATTGATATTAGTTAAAAATTGACAATTTAACCAAAAAAATTCACTAAATTAACAGTGGAGAGTAAAATGACTGGAAAGTGTCTCAGGCATATACGGCAAAACTGGACAGAAACAAGATCTTACATTATAGTTTTCATTCTCTTGATTGTACTGGATTTAATAATTGTTCACATACTAATACAGTCCAGATTTCCTCTTACACCATCAAATACCTCTTCACTTGTGCCATCAAATGTGACTGTATGGGTAACTGGCGATGGAAGTGGAAACTTCACCTGCGATGGGAGCGATGATCAAGTAGAGATAAATCAAGCTTTTAAATATGTTGCAGAAAATCCACAGTTCACAACCGTTCATTTGAAAGGTCCAAACACATACCTAATCTCAGATACTATTTTCATAGGAAATAATACTACCCTGGAAGGAGACCCTACAGCCGTAATTAAACTTATAGACTGGGCAGACTGGCCAGCATTTAAGCCCCTCATAACGCAGATTAATAGTACCGGAATACATGGAGTTACTATAAAAGGATTTGAAATCGACGGAAATCACGACAACAATCTGGATAAACCAAAGGGATACGGATATTATGACATGATTCATTTCCGCAACGCCAAGGACATTCAAGTTCATGATATGTACATGCATGATGGGCATGGAGAAGGTTGGAAAGCAGACAATAGTTCCAATATTCAGTTTTACAATAACACCATATACAAAACAGGGCATAATGGACTTTTTGCCGAAAACTGCCAGAATGTAGAAGCCTGGAACAATAACATAACAGTCAGGACTGACTCCGGTCTCAGATCGAGGAACTCGAACCATGTAAAGTTCCATGATAACCTGATAGATTCTTTTTACCACTGGAGTGCAGGCGGGGCTGGAATTCTAATTGAGAAAACAACAGGTGTCGTCAATGATGTTAAAGTATATAATAATACTATTCAAAAGACTTATGGACCTGGAATCTGGTTGATAGGCTGTTGTAGGCCTTATTCCAGGGATGATGCTAAAAATGTATATATTTATCACAATATGTTCTACAAAACCGGCACGAACCCTAATATTGACTGGGTAGGAGGTATAGTGACAAGCGGATTTTACGATACTCTCATTGAAAATAATACCTTTGATGGAGTATATCATGGTGCAATTATTCAGATGTACCCTAGAAGCGGTACTCACGTTTATCCTACATATAGCAACTCAGGCCATATTGACCTGTCACCTAAAGGCACAGGATACACAACAATTGTCCGCAATAATATTATCGCAAATACCAAACAACGCAAAAAAGATCCAGATGGAACAGGGTATGGAGTAATTAATTATTTGCCTAAAACACATACCATTATACTGGAGAATAACTGCCTGTACAATAACTATGCAGGTAACTATCTGAACTGCACATCAACCACTGACATCTATGTAGATCCTGCACATTTAAACCAGAACATTGGTGCCGGATATTTTTCAGAAGAATTTCAAGAATCAATTAATCAGACCATGATAAATTCCATCTTAACAAAAAGATGCTCGTGACACGTATGCTGTTATATTAGCGTCTTGTTGTATTAGCGTCTTGTTGTATTAGCGTCTGCTGTTATATTAGCGTCTGCAGTTATATTGATCAGTGGATCTTGCTTAATGTAATGCAAAATTCACTTAGAAAACCTGATTTTTTCCAAAAAATAACAAATATATATAATTTTTGCTGTGGTTTATAAGAATAAGTTCATTCAATTTTATATTCTGGATTAAAAACCAGATTCTATGGATTTTCCTGTAGGGTAGTGCTAACTCCTTTACCCTTAAAAACAAGAGAAACCTTGAGTTTTACTGATAGTGTTTTTCCTTCTAGATGTCTGATAAGAACAAATTGAACAGCTTGAAGTAAGTTTAACAACAGTTTTGAAGTAAGCACAACAGCTTTGAAGTAAGCACAACAGCTTTGAAGTAAGCTCAACTGTTGAAACCAAACTGTAAAAGCAAAAACTAATGCCAGAGATAACATTTAACAGACAAAGAAATATATAGAAGAGGAAAGCTCAAATACTAAAAATTCAACGATATTTTGGATATATACAAATTTCAGCAAAAGAAAAACAGGTTCCAGAAGGTGAATGAAAATGAGTGAAATTAACTGGGAGTCCCAGGAGGGTGCCGAAAAGTATGACCAGAATTGCGACCATCAGTTTCAGAAAGGCAAAACACTGATAGAAATGATGGGAATAAAAAAAGGTGATTCAGTGCTAGATGTCGGCTGCGGGACAGGGCAGCAGGCTGTGAATGTTCTGGGCATCATAGGATCAGCTGGTCAGCTCACAGGTATTGATCCTTCATCTTATCGTATTGAACTTGCAAGGAAAAAATTTAGCAGAGCCTCCTCCAGCAACATCCGTTTTTTAGTAGGACAGGCTGAAGACCTCAGTTTCTTGCCTGACAATTCAATCGATCATACATATTTCTGTTCCTCATTCCATTGGGTTGACGACAAGAAAACTGCCCTCTGTGAGATATACCGGGTCCTCCGGCCGGGAGGCAGGGTGGGGATGACCACACTTGATAAAAACAGCTCCAGCACCATGAAGACACTTGCAGATCCTATTCTTGCAAAATATCATATTAAAAGGAATCAGGAATTTCATAGAGGGATGAAAAAGGTTACTGCAACAGAACTCCGGGATCTCCTCTCAGATGCGGGCTTTGACAGCATATCAATCGAGCCAAGGGCTATCCCCTGGCAGTATGGTTCTCCAGAAGAGTTTTTGAAGCATCTGGAAAAGAGAGACAGCCCTGAGGGGTTGCTGAATGACATTCCTCCCGGGATAAGAGAGAAAATCAGACAGGAGATTACTGAAGAACTCAGGAAAGCACAAGTTTCGGAAGTTGCCGGTGTTGGGAATGTTACACTGTTTGCAATTGCAACAAAACCGGAAGCGGGGCTGTAAAACCCACTTTCCGCACTATTTTTCACATATGATATTTTTCCATTGGTCATCGGTTAAGCATTAAATCCCATCTCCTGTATATGTTTTTATACTAATATTATACTCTTTGAATCTATGTCTCCTCGTTTCCCACCTACTCTTGAAGACTCTCTTCGGGAAATATTCCCGAAGAGTGGTTAAGGCAAACTGCCAAAGAAACTGGTCTTATAGTACGTGAACGTAAAATTTACCCTGTCATTATCTTTTGGGTTTTAACTCTC
>NZ_LZPK01000285.1:0-3721 GCF_001729375.1 Methanosarcina sp. A14
AATGCATCCATTTTTGCAATTCATCCATTTTTGCAATTCATCCATTTTTGCAATGCATCCATTTTTGCAATTCATCCATTTTTGCAATTTATCGTGTTTATACGTTTATTTCAGGACTGTAATTTGAAGCTTCTTCAAACCTTTCTACCAGAAATTCCTTCTCAAACGAAGATAAGAACCAACCGGCTTTGGGGCCTGAACTCTGCCCAAGTAATGAAATATAGATAGCCTTGAAAAGCTCCCTGGGATCAACCTGAGGAGCATGAGCATTCAGCTTTTCTGCAATCCGTCTGTTCAATTCGGAACCTTCGTCCTTTGCAGAATAGACCAACATATGGTATTCTTCTCCACTAATTTCGTCTCTGGATTCAATAAGGGCTGCAAAGGCTGAAAGAAAAGCTCTCTGAAGCTCGGACAGTGTTGCTGCCTGTACAGGTACTTTTTCTTTCACTTTAAACTTGGCAAAGGGTGGAGCATAGAGTTTTAGCCATTTCGATACGTTATCTGCCAGTTCTTTTATACACTTTTTATCTTCAGTTGAAAAACCTGAACGTTTTACGATTTTCAGTACCTGGTCAAAATCTCCCCTTGCTACCTGATATATAGTCACCATCTGCTTGAAGGGAATTTCAGACTGGCAGACCCCGGTTGCCCTGGAAAGTTCATACACTCTTCCCTGAAAAGTTCCAAGTGAAGGATCATTTTCCCTGAACTGCGTCCTGAGTCGTTCGTATTCGTCCACAAGGGAGAGGAGAGGCTGTCCAGGATCAAACTGAATGTGTTTTTCAGGTTTTGTGCGAATGATCAGGTAGCGAAGAACTTCAGGTGGTACGATTTTCAGCATGTCCGAAATCGAGACAACGACCCCTGTAGAAGAAGACATCGCCCCCTGTTTACCAAGCATTATCCACTCATAGACAATTGGGTACGGAGGTTCGTGCCCGAAAATTTCTTTTACTATTCTCTTTCCGGTATCATAAGAACCGCCTCTCGAAGCATGGTCTTTTCCGAAAGGCTCGACAGTAACTCCTAAAACTGACCAGCGGGCAGGCCAGTCTACGCGCCAAGTAAGTTTTCCTCCCCCCGCCATGGGTACGGTTCCGGAGTGCTCGCATGCACAGACATAGTCCACGGTTTCAGCTTCCAGATCAAAACCCGTTACCTTCGTTGTTGTGATCCTTCCGCATTGATCGCATCTGGGATTAAAAGGGCTCCAATCCGAAGCTACGGTTTTCCCCGATACCTCTTCCAGGATTTTTGCAATGGCATCTCTTTTAACAAGGGCAGTTTTTATTGCTTCGGTGTATTTACCTGTCTTATACATCTCGTCTGCCCTGTAAACCTTAGGATTAATGCCCAGTCGCCTGAGGGCTTCCAGGAAAGGTTTCAAGAAATGCTCGGCATAGTTTGCGCAGTTTCCACAGGGGCAGGGAATTTCGGAGATGGGCTTCCCCACATGTTCTACGTAACTCTCGGGAAGGAATGGGTAAACCTTGCGTAGGGGATCATAATTGTCAGCAATATAGATAAAGTCCGCATTCGCTCCCTTATCAACCAGAGCCCGGTAAACAGCATCGGCAGTCACGACTTCTCTCATGTTGCCTATATGGATGTTCCCCGACGGAGTAATGCCTGTGGCAACAAGATGTTTGCCATTCTTTTTTAACACGTCTTCGGCTATGACGTCTGCCCAGTGAATTGTGTCAGCCATATTTCTCACCAGAATCAAGCCTTTTTTGAAAAGGCTTGAGCGAAAACCCCTCTAAGAAGCATGGTACAACCATTTTCAAAAAGGTTTGTCGAAAACCTCTAGAATACTATTGAATCCCTAGGTAGTTATTGCAAGCCTTTTTCAAAAAAGGTTTGAACGAAAAACTTTGAATTCCCTGCATAATTATCGTTTCAACTAATAAACCTTGGGCTAGAAGGCAAGGAACCGGAGCCTGTTTATATTTTGCGTTTTTTGGCAATAAAAGATATAAATGGAATCAAAAAGAAATCTCAGGTGCAAAAAATAAAAAAGGAGAAAAATTAATGGAGGTTCAAAGGCAAATTAATTCAGGAGTCTGCAGATTTACGGAGATTTAATATGGCACGTTAGTAAACAAATCAAGTAAACTTTATTTGCCAATAAATAAAAGCATGTAAAAATATATAAATATTTCGAAATGGGTCGAATATGGAAATAAATGGTGAGTAGAGAAAGACAAGCTATGTGAAAACAATATAAAGTTATAGGACCATAAAAAAACATTAAGAAAGAAAAGAATGGATGTGAAACTCTGGAAAATTGGATAGCTCTGGTTAACAATATTCTTGCCTGTATCATCGGTGTCAAGTTTTGCTTTAACAAAAGTAACCTCGGCTTTTGTAAGTCCATCATGAGTAAACGCAATTTCCTTTGCTTGGTCTACAGTAACGTCATCCTTTCCGGTGGCAGTTTCATTTCAATGTAAAAACTGACAAAATTCTAGAAATTGCAGGGATACTGCTTCATTGGTATTACTGGGGGACTCATCCTCTGCAGACATACAACCCCTCTGCAGACATACAACCAGCAATTCTGATTGCTAATAAACAGGTTATTAAGATTGTAAATACTAAGTTTTCTCCAGGTGCAAATACCTTGCCAGATACAGCAATAGCTACAAGGAAGAGCAGGTTACAGTTGAAGATTCGATGGATGTATCAGGATAATAAGTAAACTCTCAAAAAAATAGAAAATGACAGCAGGAAAGGTGGTCGCTATTTTATAAGGAAGAACTTTTCGGACCTGCCTGAAGAGTTTATAGTTATTTTACTGCTGTTTTTTGGCAGGTCCAAGTTTGTTCAATCTTGATCTTGTTTATCCCTGCTGTCGAGGAACATTCAGGCTTCTACCTGAATTATTTCCTTAAGCTATCTGCTTTCTGAAGAGATTGCAGGAATTAATCTTAATATCAAGCAACTTTTCGATGTTCATCTTTGCAGCAATACCTTTTGCAGCGCCTGGTACTGACGTTATAATACCAATATCGAGTTCTTCACGCAGTTCGCGCATAACGTGCTCGTCTACGAGGTCCATCTTGTCGACCCCGAGTTTCTTTGCTACGTATTCTTTTGCCTCGCCTATGCGCATATTCTTTGAGAACTCCATTCTTGCAACAAGGTCTCCTGCAGCTCTCATTCCTGTCATACCTGAAGCCATTATGTGTGCGATCGGCATACCCAGAGGGTCGCCGACCCCGATCTATATGCCGTCTACGCCTGCAATTTCTACCATTGCTTTGCTCGCCCTTGTAACTGCATCAATTGGAGGCGTTTCAAGCATCGGTATTCCGCCCACACCCATTCCCATGTCAACGTGACATGGTATTGGAGATGCTTCGACAGCTGCCTTCATGAAAGTAACTGCACGGGCAAGGTTCCAGGCTGAGGTCTTGCTGGTATTGGTGTTGCATACTGGTCCGAAAACATTTGCTCCAGCCTTTGCAACAAGAGGAGCCTGCTGGTGAGGCCAGAGACCTGCAAGGGTTACTCCGTCGTACTGAAGGTTTCCATGCATACCAAGTACGCATTCTCCAGCCATGCCTGCTTCAATGTACATATCAGGGAACTCTTTTCTGAGGGCTTCAATCGCATGGAGTGTACCATACATGTCACCGTCGCCTGCTGCACCGGTTGTGTCGAAGTTGACCCCATCGGCACCGGAGGCAAAGAGTTTCTGCATAACCCAGACAGT
>NZ_LZPK01000286.1:0-2997 GCF_001729375.1 Methanosarcina sp. A14
AAAGAAAAGAAAAGAAAAAGGAAAAAATAGAGCTCAAATATAGATTTTTATTTATTCGGAGCCTTTATAATTGGTTTTTTTATGACAAAAGTCTTTTTGCCAAGGACTGTTTTGTTCCTGAAAAACAATTTTTTCAGGGAAAACGAATCATCAAGGCTTATTACAATTGCTGAAGCAAGGATGAAAATGCAGTCAGTAAGCATTACACTGTATAATAATATATTTCTTTGTAAGCTCCAGACTTAGTTTTGAGGTCACAAACGTTTTTTATAAGCTACAACTTTAAGGTTTTTACAGTTACAGCTTTGCATTTTTTACAGGCCACAAAAAATTTAATTTTCAAATTTTTGGAGGCTGAGTACCACATGCTGTCTGCTTCCGGTCCTGTAGATAGTAAGCCCCTTTACCCCTCGTTTCCAGGCATAAACCAAAGCCTGTTTGATATCCTCTTTTCCTGCGGAATCAGGCATGTTAATAGTTTTCGAAATCCCGGCATGGCAGTGTCGTTGAAATGCAGCCTGCATATCAATATGGGCCTTCCAGTCAATGTCAAGGGCTGACCTGAAAAGCTGTTTTTCCTCTTCGTTTACAAGCTCTGGATTTTCCACATCTTGCACAGTACCGTATTTATAGACATGATCCAGAAGCCAGTCATAGTCAACTTCCGACAGTTTTGATTTGAAATGCGCCTTGAAAAACGGGTGAACAAGCATAAATTCCCTGCCTACGGTCTGAGTCCGCCTGTAGACCCAGCTGAAAACAGGTTCAATTCCTGCCGAACAACCGGCAAGAATGCTGATCGAGCCTGTTGGAGCAACTGCGGTTAATGCAGCATTCCTCATAGGAAGTTCCCATGTGGAATTCTCATATTCCGGAAAACTTCCTTTTTCCGCAGCAAGTCTCCTTGATTCCCTGATCGAAGCCCAGGTAATCTGTTCCATAAGCTTTTCCGCAAGCTCGAGAGCCTCCTGTGAGTCGTAGGGCAGCCCGAGCTTTAAAAGCATGTCGTGAAGCCCCATTACCCCAAGCCCTACTTTCCTGGTCCTCTTAGTTGCAGTCTCGATCTCCGGAACAGAATACGTATTCTTATCAATTTCGTTATCCAGAAAACGGATAGCTTTTCCGGCTACTTCCCTGAGAAAATCCCAGTTTACTTTCCCGTCAATAACGAAAAGGGAAAGGTTTATGCTGCCCAGGTTGCAGGCTTCAAAAGGCAGAAGTGGTTCTTCCCCGCAGGGGTTTGTGGCCGAGATATCACCAAGTGCAGGCGTGAAGTTATCTCTATTTATTCGGTCATAAAAAAGAATACCCGGTTCGCCATTTCTCCAGATTCCTTCTACAATCTCGGAAAATATGCACCCGACTGTCACATCTGTTTGCCTGTTCCAAACTTCGTCAGCCTTATCCGCTTCAACAAGTTCCATGAAAGCATCAGGCACCATAACCGAGAGGTTGAAGTTGCTCAACTCTCCTTCGACATGTTTTGCCCTGATGAAAGAAAGGATATCATTGTGGGAAATATCAAGGATGCCCATATTGGCACCCCGTCGCCTTCCAAACTGTTTTACGATCTCAGTTACCTCATTAAAAAGTTTCATGACAGCTACGGGACCGCTTGTCGCGTCATCGCCACATGAGCTGGAAGAACCTTCAGGGCGTATTTTTGAGAAATCAAAACCTGTGCCTCCTCCGGTTTTCTGGATCAGAGCTGCAGTTTTTATCGAATCGAAGATTTCCTCAACCCTATCCTCCACAGGAATTACAAAACAAGCTGCGAGCTGTCCGAGTTCGGTGCCCGCGTTCATGAGCGTGGGTGAGCTCGGAAGAAAAATCTTTCTGACCATGAGGTCCTTGAAATCAAGATACTCTTCTTCATTTGCTGCAACTGCCTTTGCAATCCTCTCACAGACATCTTCCCAATTCTTTTCTCCCTCACGCAGATACCTGGCTTTAAGGGTTTCACTTGCCAGAAAATCCAGTCCCTCCTCTGTTTCCCACACAAAAATCTCTTCTCCTGTAAACATTCAACAGGCTTCAGTCTCCGATAAAAGAAATTATATTCTTATTAGGCGGGCTTTTTTATCATTGTATCCGAAAATATGATTAGAAATAGTGATTAGAAATAGTGATTAGAAATAGTGATTAGAAATAGTGATTAGAAATAGTGATCAGAAATTGTGACCAAAAATGATGGTCAAAATGATGGTCAAAATGATGACAAAAAATAATAGTCAAAAATAGAAATAAAAAGCAGAATGTATAAAAAATAGAAAGCTAGAAAGATAGGAAAAATAAAAAGCAAGAGTTGTCCCTAAGTATAAGAAGTTTCAGACCAGCTCAGCCTTTATAATTTTAACTTCGGTTTTCGGGCGGTCCTGGCGGTCAGTTTTCACTTTTCCTATAGAATCCACAACATCCATGCCATCCACTACCTTT
Source organism: Methanosarcina sp. A14 (assembly GCF_001729375.1). Taxonomy (NCBI): domain Archaea; kingdom Methanobacteriati; phylum Methanobacteriota; class Methanomicrobia; order Methanosarcinales; family Methanosarcinaceae; genus Methanosarcina; species Methanosarcina sp. A14. Next base: position 2,437 of record NZ_LZPK01000286.1, read on the forward strand.
CCGAAGACAGGGTGCATCTTGTCGAGATAATTATTGTTCACAAGGTTGATAAAGAACTGGCTGCCGCCTGTGTTAGGGCCTGCGTTTGCCATGGATAGAGTGCCCCTGTCATTGCGATTATGATTCGTAAACTCATCCGGGATCTCATAACCTGGCCCCCCCATGCCTGTACCTGTCGGGTCTCCACCCTGGATCATAAATTTGTCGATCACTCTGTGGAAAACAACTCCATCGTAGAAGCCTTTATCCACGAGTTTTGCGAAATTTCCTGCCGTAATCGGCATGTCTTCAAAGAGCTCGATTGTTATATCGCCCATAGTGGTATTCAGAACCACTTTCTTTCCTTTCCATACAGCCATTGCTTTTCCTCTGCCAGTCATTCAGTTTTATTTTTATTTTCGCCTATCTTTTTGTCGGCTTTTTGTGCACTCTATGTTCACCTTACATGTAAATGCTTCGATGCCCGAGTCCCGTCTCGGGAGGACGGTGCCCTTTTCGCTCACATCGTTTGCTCAAGAGGGCTGAATTATGGGCTAGAGTAATTATCAGTCTCGGAGGAAG
>NZ_LZPK01000287.1:0-6395 GCF_001729375.1 Methanosarcina sp. A14
GCTTCGTATTTTTCAGTTTTAGCTCTATCAACATTCAGATGTCCTCCCTGGGCACCATATCCAGAAACAGATGATACTGTCAATCCATGTGCTCCAATTTTCTGAATCTCTTTTTTGACATTGTCAAGCTTTTCTGGTCTTATCATTGCGATTATATATTTCATTGTTATCATCACTCAGCATCCGAGTTCCTGTTTTATTCTATTTATAACCATCATATTAAAAATTAAATTATTTTTCTGAAAATTAATAACAATGTGTAATCAATTTAAAAATTCTTAGTATAAATCTATCCAAAAACAATCTTGTTTGCATATCAATAAGGTTTTCAAAATTAATTCCATGACCGCAAGGTCATTGACTATTCAAAATTAGAGGTTTAAGGATGTAATTCTAAGTTTTTGGATGAGCTCGTATTTTAACTGCTCTGGTCGTGGAAAAAAAGTTCACTTCAACCAGAAAAATCCGTCTCATAAAAGACTACTTCAATCAAAAAAGCCCTGTAAAGGGCTTCTTATAAATCTGCTAAAATCACGGGTTTTTTAATTCACTTTGATTTTTCAAACGAGAATAACTCAGAAATTGAGGTAGCTGGATAGTTACTTCAAACGTATTCGGGGAAGATTTAAACGGACCGGAAACAGCAAAAATATATTTTAATTGAATTGGATACCCGAAAAAAGATTTTAGTTATTCTCTTTAAATTACAAATACTATTTACCAGCCTTAAAACCTCAAGCCATCATCGGTTAATGTGATATCGTAGTTCCCAACAAAAAAGGTATCATGCACATTTACACCGTTTACGGTTTGCCTGGGAGTATCGTTTATTTCCACAGTACGGTCAGTTATACGAATTTTCGTTCCTCCTACATAGAAAATTCCACTCACTGCTGCGTATCCGTCTTCTGTGATTTTAGCATTAAAAATAACATCACCGTTTTCTCTTTTTGTTAACGTGAGCCCATTTCCTTTCTCGATTTCTCCCTGCACATCAAAGTTTTTGTTAATTTGAGTAAACTCGTTCCTGTCGATTTTTGCTATGAGTTCTGAGTTTTCATCCTTGATCTCGGTTGTCAGAGTAAGGTTGCCATCAGAGTTTTCCAGAGTAAACAGGTGTGTTCTGTCTCCTTTTTCTGTACCTGTCTGATATGACACCATATATGCCTGGTCTGCATAGATGTTTGATCCCAGGATTAGCATATAATCATCGTGAGTCATGTGATTTTCGCCTGTAATTTTATGTATATATTTACTAATATGATTATATAAAATGCTTCTTAATCAATTTTTATTGCGGAAAACTGAAAACGAGCTCAGTTCCAAAATCTAGTGATAAAAGTAAGTGCAACATCAGTACATAGATTTATAATTTTATAATTATGTCCTGATATTACGGCACAAGAGTGATAACTATAAGTCTTACTCTTAATAACTTTTCGGAATTACCTTCATTCTTCAATTTTTTAGATAGTTTTAGCGATGATTACGAATTACCACAAGAGAAGTTTTTCGTAGAAAAACTACTCCACCTTGTCCTATTTGCTGTACTTCTATGGTTCATAACGGCAATAATACATACACCAAAAAAGTCTTGGAAAAATCAAGATTGGTCGATACAAATGCTCAAATTGTGGTAGGAACGACAAAATAATTAAAGATTGGCTATCTGAGGGTGGAGCAAAGCAAACCACAAGAAAAGGTTGTATTAATTTAGGACTTACGCATTTGAGTAACAAAATCAATTAAAGAAAATACTCTGGATTAAAGTCACGTTTTAGATCCTTATTTGACCTGTAGTTTGTAGATATTCTGGCAGTGTATCAAATTTGCTGTAAATATTAAGTCAAGTTTTTGCGTACTATGGAGAAAATTGATTTTCCTATATGAAATTTTCTACCAAACGAAGTCTTGAATTTTATAATTTCGTAGAATAATTAATGTAGTGGCCAAACGGAAATAAATTACGCATAAATCACATATAAATCTCGCTGTTCAAATTTTTATTTCAGTTAGTACTCCATAGTATACCACAATTTGAATCAGTGTAACTTTGATTTAAAACAAGTAATTTATCTGCTTCTTCTATAAGCTGAAGACTTACATAACCTAAGAAAAAGTATTTAATAATTATAAATAAATTTTTTAATGCATGACGGTTATTTCAAAATTTATAAATATGTGTTCATTGTCAAATATGAATATGATGCCTGAGTTTGATGAGAATGGAAATATCCCTCTGATTAATTCCTCTGGTATTATAGAATCAGACATTAAAGAGTTTCAAGATAAGTTTGTAAATGCGTTTCAATCATCAAGTACACGCGTAAAGATATTTAAAGGATATCTAAACTATTGTAAGCATTTGGTTTCATTCAATGTGCCTATTATCCAATGGTTTGATGGTAGTTTTACTTCACAGAAAAATGATCCAAATGATATCGATTTTGTCACACATTTTGATGGTGCTAAATTAGATTCACTAGATAAACATACAAAAAATAGATTTTATTCATTTGGTCCTACTAAAAAAATCAAATCGTCATATATGTGTCACTCTTTCTTTATTCCTATTTACTATGAGATAAATGGCGAATTAGTTGACGACTCAAAGAATCAGATTGCTTATTGGAAGAAACATTTTGGACATGATCGAAAAAGGAATCCAAAAACTATAATAGAACTAAACTTTAATGAGTTGTCTTCGTTTTACAATGTGTGTGAAAAGTATAAATAATGGCATTAACATATATACTAAATGTATTGGATAAAAATCAAACAGGCTCATTATATTTGCACAGTAAGGTGTTTGATCAAAGACAATGTAACTTACTAACTTTTAATATGCAGTGTATAACATGACGATATAAGTCATGTGACTTTTTCAGGATAAGTAACTTATCTTAGACTACTACTCAATAAACTTATACTTAGGGGATATTTATGGACATGGATTTTCCAGATACGAATCTCACAAAAATAGAGATCGAAGAACTAACTAAACTAATTGATAAGTTTGGAGAACGGAATAGATTGAAAGAGGAACTTGAAGAACTCGATAAATTAATAAGTGATAGTCAAAAATCGATTTCCGAATTTCCAGAGAGGTTTTCTTTAAAAATTGGGCTTTATAGTTTAAAAATAAGAAAAGAAGAATTGCTTGAAAAAGAAGCAAACTTAATAAAAGAGATAGACCTTGAAAATTTATCCAGTCAAAATAAGTCTAAATTTGTAAAGGAAATTTCATGCCTTATTGGAGACATTATTTGGCAAGGCTATAAAGAAACTAATTCTTCTTGGCAATACTATCAGAAAACTAATCTTTGTTTAGCTGTGCCTGTTGCCTAAATGCAACTGTTCTTTAAATTTATAAAATTATCTCCTGTTTTTACTATAAAACCCTTACTCTAATTTTAAATACCAGTCAAATATTGGGTTTTTCTGAATCCCTTAAAGATGGTGATAGAAGTGAATAGGGAAAAAACTAATATTAAAAGTGAAGATGTCTTAAAAAAGATATATTTGCAAATAAAGACAGAAAATTTTCTTACAGATGATGAAAAACCCTATATATTAAACTATTTAAATTTTTTAATAACAAGTATTACAAGTAAAGCAAAGGAAATATCGGTAGAGCTTAATCATGATTGCATAAAAGAGGAAGATTTAAAAAATGCAATAAAAAAAGTTATTCCCCCATGGGAGCCAGATATTCCTCTTGAAGAAATTGAAAGACTAATTGAAAGTGGCAAAGAATATTTAATAAAAAAACAACGTTATGGTGGATGGGGAACTTATAGTAGTTGGATGCATGTTGCAAAATTGCCTGCAGGAATAAAAAAATGGGATGAAGAACCTCCTCTTAAAATATGGGATACTGCAATGGCAATCCATGCTCTTTTAAACGTTGGCGAGCCAAAAGATTCAAAAGTTATTCGAGATGGCATAAAATGGATAAAAATACAACTTAGGAACGATGATGGAGGCTACCCATATCTTCCAAAAGAATACTGGAAGTACTTACCTTTAGAATATTGTCCAATTAGTAGTAGTGTGTATGAAACAAGTTATGCAACGATTGCCCTTTTAGAAGCAGGCGAAAAAGTAGATTCCCCTTTTATTCAGGAAAACATTGAATTCTTACTTAGAGTACAGAATAAAGTTTACAAAGCATGGGGTCCTACACCTTTCGAAAATATGAGTGTAGGAGCTACAAGTTGTGCTGTAAGGGCTTTAGTTAAGGCAGAAATTGATCCTAAAAGTGAGTGTATTCAAAATGCAATTCGGTGGCTGGAAGACAATCAAAGAGAAGATGGCGGTTGGAGTGATACCTGGAAAGGAGGTGCTAGTGCTAGTCTGATTACCAAGACTTATGATGCAATATCTGCTCTATTAGCTTCGGGATTAGAGGCAGAAGATGAAGTAATTAAAAAAGGTATTCGGTATCTTTTACGTATTCAGGATTTTATAAGAAATGAGAAAGGTGAATGGGGTTGGGTGTGGACACCAAATGTAAAAATTGACATATCTAATATCGAAAATACTGCTACTGCTGTTGCTACTCTTCTTAGAGCCGGCATAAAAGCAAATAATTTAGAGATTAAAATGGGTATTCGATGGTTATTAAAAAATAAAGATTTTGAGGGAAGCTGGGGTAACGATACACCACGTGTAATAATATGTTTAAGTCAATACTTAAAATATAGTAAGATTTCTTAAACTCATATTTATATTAGTGTTTAGAATATTTAGTTTTTCATCTTTAGAATTAAGAAAGGGATTACAGATGATATATTTCTATATGAGCTGATCCCAAAACCAAATTTTATTCCCAAATTGATAAAAGATTCAGAACTGTTTTCCACATAAGAAACTCGATTGATAATTCAAAACACGGAATTAAGCGAAGCAATTTTGAGTTTTGGGATCAGCTCATATATTAATGCTCAATAATTAAATTGCCATGACACTAGTACACCCCGCGTAAGTAGTGAAGTACTTAATTGAAAATAATACTCCATATCCCCCTTTCCGCAGGGTGCGACAAGAAGCTATACTATGGATTGCGTCATACGCTACCTTTTCCATTTGAGGTAATCCTACTGTGACATGCACAAATGGTAACGTTTGTGTGTGAAGCTCACACGACAATATCAAGAACTCAAGGAACCTGACTTTGATAATTGGTTAGGATAAGAATACTATGAAGAACGTAAAGTAAACCATCGTAAGAATCGTGAAGTGGAATAAGTGAAAATAGGTTGATACGCTTAAACCAAAAGGTACGGGATCAGGTTGTAATGGGTCTGCGGACATTATGGCAAATGGACAAATGATTCTCGGTTTATAGATGGCTTCTAAGGTATTCATATTATTTGTAGTATAGAACTTGGTAAGCCCTAAATGCTCCAATTATGGGTATGATTCCTGTGAGGGATGACGATGGCGTTGAGGGTAGAGGATTCAGTAAAAAGCGAATGTCAATCTGTAATGGATTGAATAGGGGTTCAAACTTTGCCCTAATCTGAAAAGATGCTGACTTACTGAAGGTTTTTTCTTGTGTGAACGGAAACAAACTCACGAATGTAAGATACTCAAAGACACCAGTAGGTGAGAGGCTTACAGACAGTAATGTTAATGGGCTGTTATCCAGAATCACAAAATCAGTTATACAGATAACTGATGCCTGATACAGAAAGGGTTTGAAAACACTCGAGCCATATGAAGGGAAACTTTCACGTACGGTTCCCAGGGGAGAAAGGAGGAGTAATCCTCCTGACTTACCCGACATGTCTTATAAATTTCACTATTTTCCCCGATATCGTTTTTTTCTAATATTTTTCTCCATTATTTTAAATTGTAGTTCTCCGTTTACTCATTCATTTAATAGACCCCTTGAATAATGATTAGTTTTTTAAGGGATATTAAACCTTATTTGCCCAATTAAATGTAGTGTCAGCCCTCCCTGTTGAGGTACATTCATTAAATGATCTATTTGCTGTTTAAATGACTTAAGTACTTTAATTGATAAATTAAACGTTGATTTATCCTTACTTGTAACATTAAATTTTATATAGATGAAAATGACATCATATGCCTTATTTATAAATAAACATAAATTGTAAAAGAATAAAGTATTTATCTCGTTTTCTTCTTGATTTAAAAGAGTATTATAGAGTATTTATCTAAAAAATTGATTTTTAGAGTGTACCTTAATTGGGAAAACTCTAATGCATACTTATGATCCAAAATAAGTATTGTATACCCTTAGTTTTAGTACTGATTTGGAAGGACCCTATCATTTAAACATTATATATTCAGTAAAGGTTTTCCTTCTTTTTTTTGGTAGCAACAATTGAGATCCCAGACAATCTTAATACTAAATTTTGGAAATT
>NZ_LZPK01000288.1:0-3437 GCF_001729375.1 Methanosarcina sp. A14
AAATTTCTTTATCCATTTTTGGACAGAAACATGACTTACTCCTAAAAATCTTCCTATTGAGCGAAACCCTAACCCTTCAAGATAGAGCTGCAAAGCCTGTCTCTTAACAGAAGGGGAGCTAGCAGTTGATTTTACCTCTACGGTATAGTTATATCCACAATCATGGCATTTGTAGCGTTGACGTCCACAAACTATACCATTCTTTTTGTGAGTGGAACTATTACACCTTGGGCAGTTCATATAGAAATATAGGTTCTCATAATATATAACTATAGTTAACTACCAAATCTCAATTTTTCCCATATCCGCAGCCTCCATAATTAACAAGCTGAGATAGTAGTAAAATACTAAAAAGCATGTTTAAGCAATTTTCGACAAATTGCTCTATAAATAATCTATGTTCAATTCTGTTTTGGCTCTTTAACTGACTTTTAACAATTAATTTCAGGCCTGTAAATAGCCCTTAACTTGCAATTGTTAGAGACTTTGGATATAAAAATATTTAATCTATAGTCACTTATTAAGAAAGTGAGAATGTTTTACAGGATTTAGTAAAGCTTGAGATATGTACCGAACCCTGCATACCCGAAGGCAAGAGTCAACTTTACAATAATATAAAGTTTGCTGAGTCTTGCCTTTAGTTAAAACAAAGAAGATAAGATGAAATGGAGATAAAGAATCATAAAAAAGTTGCCCTTGTAATGCTAGCAACCCTATGTTTTTTTACGGGTTTGGCTACCGCAAGTTCAGATCTTAAAATGGATTCAGTACAATATGTTGGGAATGAATCTATAGACGTACTCTTTAATCAATATTACGAAGAAATAAGTTTAGACGAACTTGGAAAATCTGGAGTGTATAGGTTGAATGTACCAAACACAATTACAAAATATGATCTACTGTTAATGAATCCAGAACTTTTTAAGAAAGATGCAGACTTAGGTAAAATGACTATCCAGTTAATTGGACAAAATTTTGAATTACAGTTAGAACCTGGTATATGGGTTAGCAAAGGAGATAAGGAAATAATTAAAAATGAGACTGGAATATACGAAATTGATATGCCCGAGGTATATAATTATTACGGATCAGTTGTTGGGATTCCAGAAAGCAAAGTTCGTTTTACAGTTTCAGATGATGCAGTTCTCGGATGGATCGAAGTCAAAGATGTAAAATATATAATATCCCAAGCCGGATGGATGGAAGAAAACGGTGAAAAAAAAGTACTCCACGTTGTGTATCGAAACACAGATAAAGTTATATCTGGCGTGCCACCTGCATCAGATGATGTAGCTTACGAATCCAATAATACTGTGGATGTATATTCTAAATCTGAAACTTTTAAGACTCAATCGCCGTCAAGTATCTTATCAACTACAACTGTGACCCTTCTGTCGGCATATGATACTGAGTTTAAAAATGAGTTTGCCAGTCCAGGTACTGAAATCTATAACATGATGGCTGATGTAAACAGTGCATACGGAGTTTCAGATATAGGTGTAAATTTCGATGCAGACTACTACTACTACGACTCCGATTTAAGCAGCACCAGATCAGACCTTCTGTTAGGTGAATTTCGCTCAGAAAATTCAGCCTTAAGGGACTCCGCAAATTGTGATCTTGCTTTTCTTTTCAGTGGCAAATGTTTTTCAGACAGTGCTATAGGAAGATCATACGTGTACTCAGGCTTGTCAAACGCAGCGTACGGAGTAGCTCAAATGGTGGATGAGCCAGGGACAACATATGATGGAACGTTTGACGACAGATGTAGTGTAGTTTCACATGAACTTGGTCACAATTTTGGTGCAGATCGCCAAGATTCGTCCCATGCATATGCAAAAGCTTACAGTTGGTCATACCTAGGATTTACCAGGTATTCTATTATGTATACTCCTTACAAAGGGATAGGTTCAATAGGTGGTATGCAGCTAGAGTTTTCTTCTGATACTAATCATGGTGACGCCACACATGACAATGCAAGAAGGATCAGTGAAACAAAGTCTACTATAGCTAATTTCCAGTAAATATAGAGCTAGCACACTTGCCTGCCTTACAGGCAAGTTCATTTTTAACTCCAAATTTGATAGATCCTATCTACTAATATATACCCCACTGAAGTAAAAATCGAGGGAAGTAAGGATATGAAAGGAAAGCATCTAATATTTATTGTAATAGTAATTTCACTTCTATTTGCATTATTCATGACTCCCCTTAAATATGACCTATTGGGACACTCACAACCAGGAAAATTAAACCTCACTATGATACCGGAAAAAACTCGGATACAGGAAGATAAGGTATTCCAGATTCATTTAACATTAACAAACATTGGAGAGAATACAATCAATGTCTGGAGGATGTATGAACAAGTGAGTTATGATATATTTTTCACCAAAGTGGATGGCTCTATAGTACCTTATGAATGTGGAGCTATCTCAAGAGTGCCACTTACAAACAAAGATCTTGTTGAATTGGACCCAGGAGAATCTCTAAATTGTACATTTGATTCAACATGTTGGAATTTGACAAAGGGAGAATATACCCTTAATGCCATATACGATACTACTTCTCCAAATGAAGATATTAGAAAACCCTATTGGATTGGTAAGATAAATTCCAATAATGTAACGATAATTGTAGAGTGAGTACTTTATTTTATCCCAAAATTATTTCGCTTTTTTAATTTCTTTATTCCAATTGTATATATCGTATACAGGTGACTCACTATTTTACTTCAACTTCAAATTTGTGTAACTATTCAGGTAGCCTTGTAAAGGCTACACAATTTTTCGGCTTTGTAGAAATCCTTAATTTTATGCAAATTATTTCTATCACTTTTTTGTTTATGTTGTACACTATCAATTTAAATTTAATTTCCTTTACTTGATTCCTGAACTTCCTTGACCTAATTGTTTCCCTAAGCTTTCTTTTCACTACAGAGAATGTTGTCTCTGATATATTTCTTTGATTGTATTTAATTTTGTCAAAGACCAGAATACAGGCTCTGTAGAAATCCCCTAAATTGAGGTTTGACACCATATTTTTATAGTTGTAATGTTATATTTTACTTTTAATTCATCTCATAAAAACGAAGGAATCTTCCAATATTGAAATCGAATAATACATCGAATTTGTTGATATCAGCCTTGAAATTGTCCAATCTTCGAGACTGAATCTTTATTCCTGCAAATATTCCAAGCATGTTTATACTCAACATCAGCTTCTTGTTCTGGTTTTATTGAAAGAATATATAAGCACAGACTATCGTGATTTTGTAGAACTTATCGACCTTATGAAAGATATAAAAGAAAAACTTAATCTTGATAAGATTCCACATTTCACTACCCTTCAAAAGTTTGTGTCAAGAATTCCTTCTTCTCTGTTTAACCTCATTTTGTCAAGGATTCTAAAGCTTTTTTATTCACATGGAGAAAATG
>NZ_LZPK01000289.1:0-6511 GCF_001729375.1 Methanosarcina sp. A14
AGGCAGCATGAAACGATAAGATGAAGGGCGAAATGCAAATTTTTCGGAAAAGGCTCCTGATACATACGGATAAACAATTTCAGGTTCTATAAATACAGGCCTGCAGAGGCCTTCGCAAAGGTAATATGAGTCGGAACCGCCCTCTTCAGGAAGGGCAAGCCTGTGAAGTAGACCGTTTTGTGTGTTTATACCCCCAAAGATGCTCTCGGAGATATCTCCAAGTGTAACCGGTATTTCACAGATCTGTTCTACAATATTGTTTTGTTTAACAAACATCTATTTTTCACTTCTGTAAAAGTACATTGAGAAATATATTCTCTTGTGCTTTTTATTTTCAGGACGAAATTCCAGAGGTATCATTCCAATTATATGGTGCCTCAAGAATTTTGGACTTCTAGACCCCTATTTAAACATCAAAGTCCACCTGAAATATAGGGTAGATTTGAGTACTAATACATGGGATTATACAATAGCATGAGTATATAAATATAATCGTACTGATAATAAATTATAAATATAAATCATGACAAATAAGAAGCCCAGATAGAAGAGGATTTGATAGGATTTGTACTGCAACTGACTAAAAGAGCTTAAATATTTACATTCCGATTATAGCATATGCAGGAAAGAGATAAGCCCAAATCCCCTGTGATAAGAGAGGCTACACCGCAAGATACTCAGGAAATACTTGAAATCTTTAATTACTATATAGATAATAGTTTTGCAGCCTACCTCGAAATCCCTGTTGGCCCGGAATTTTTCAAAACCTCACACGATGAGAGTGAACCGAACAAAAGTGAGCCTTACCCTTTTTACGTAATGGAAGAAGATAACAGAGTGATCGGTCTCGGAGCCCTTAGGCCGTATTTACCCTTCCCTAATTTTCAGCACACCGGAGTACTCTCATATTTTATCCTGCCAGAATACACAAGAAAAGGCCAGGGAACAAAGCTGCTAAATTTCCTGTGTCAGGAAGCTAAAAAGAAGAATATGAAAAGCCTCCTTGCAAATGTCTCCTCGAAAAACCAGGCCAGCCTGAATTTTCACCTTAAACATGGATTTGTAGAATGCGGCAGGTTTAAAGATGCAGGAACGAAGTTCGGAAAGTACTTTGATATTGTGTGGTTTCAGAAGTTCCTGGAAGAAAGCATGGAATAGTCCTCCTGAAAAGCTGTATAGCTCCTTTTAGCATTTTTAAAACCACTTCATCGAATATCCTTTAAAAATCTGAGAATCTGGAGGCTTTTTGTTAACTCACTGAAAAGCCGTACATCTCCTATTAATCCTCCTATGAAGCTGTACAGCCTCCAATTTACTAAGAAACTGTACAGCCCTCGGTTTCCGGTCGTGCCAGAATCTCCTGCTGCCCATATGCCTAACAATCAAGACATTTTATCAGGATATTTTCTTTTTCAGCACTTAAAATTAGATTGTGATACGAGAATCTGCAAGGGGCAGATAATCAATACCCTCTGTATTCACGGTATAAGCTGCATCACAGATACCGTCTCCATTTTTATCTTCATGAGTCTGGCTGAAACCGTCTCCATTTGGAGTAGCCCAGAAATTTCCACCAAGGTAAGTTCCATCAACAATATTCTTTGCCGGTGTCAGGGTTGTATTCAAGCTCGTACCTGCGTTAGAACCTTGCAGATAAATATTGTTTACGTTGTTGAAATAGTTATTATAAATCGAGCTGTTTCCAGAATCAAGAAGGAAGAGCCCATATTCCGAGTTTGAAGTAACCCTGTTACTGTTCAGGATATTATTCATTGAAGAACCCAGATAGATTCCGTGCCTGGAATTTGAATTTGCCTGGTTACCTGACAGCCTGTTATCGCTGGAATTCTTCAAATAGAAACCAAATAAATTATTCGAGACGTTATTATCACTCAGGCTATTGTTACTGCAAAAGGCAATCCACATCCCGTAATTGCTGCCAAATGCCGCGTTGTTGGAAAATGCATTTTCGCTGGAATTCTGCAGATAAATAGAGACATAATTATTCGAGGCTTCATTATTAATTAACGTGTTTTCAGCCGAATCCCAGACACTGATTCCGGAAACGGTGCTGTTTAATGCAGTATTGTCTGTAAGAACATTTCCATTCGATTCCTTTAAGTAGACACCGATCTGGTTATCTAATGCCCTGTTGTCGTCCAGCTTATTATCATTGCTCGAAGAGTACAGCCATAGACCATAATTGCTATCCAACACCGTGTTATTACTAAGCAGGTTTGTGCTGGAATTCCTCAAAACGATAGAAACACTGTTTTTTGAGGCTGTGGAATTGCTTAATGTATTTCCTACAGAATCCCACAGATTGATACCAGAGTTTGTGCTACCTGACACCTTACTGTTGTTAAGTACATTTCCACTGGAAACTTTCAGATAAGCACCGATTTTATTGTTTGACAGAATATTTCCTTCCAGCGTATTATTGCTAGAAGAATCCACCCAGATACCATAGTTACTACCGGACACCGAGTTATTGAGAAGTGTATTTTCCGAGGAATTATGCAGGAAAATTGAAATTTCGTTCCCTGAGACTATATTATTGTCGAGGAGATTGTTGCTGGAAGAGTCAAGACGAATTCCAGATCCTGTAGCCGCACCGGAGTTACTGAGAATCGAGGAACTGTTCCCACTGAAAATGTCTGAAGTAGGATCTATGTAATTGTTAGAAAGCTGGTTGCCTTCGATATTGCAGTACTTAACTCCATTAAGGTGGATACCTGAACTGGGGTAGTCTACAGACCCGATTATATTCAGCCCGCGAATTGTCACTCCATCCGCAATAACATAGAAAACATCATTAAGACTGCTGGCTGACTTGATAATGGTGTCTTCACTGGTGTTCCCACTAGTGTCCCCATGAAGGGAAGATTGAGAGGTAAGGGTTAAATTCTTTACGTACACGTTGATGTTTTCTTCATAGATGCCCGGGAAAATAAGGATTGTGTCACCAGGAAGTGCATTGTCTATTGCCGCCTGGATCGAGGTAAAATCCGCAACAGGCCCTGTACTATTATTTACAGTAATCACTACCGGCTCAAATTCGTTAAGTGGAAGATAATCTATGAACTGGGTGTCTTCAATATTATACTGGGAATCAAAAATTCCGTCAAGATCAATGTCCCTGGCTTTTTCAGGATATATAGTCCCATCAGGTATTTCCCAGAGATTGCCTCCGAGGTAAGGGCCGCCAGCTATGTTAGTACCCTCAGTTTTTGTAGTGTTCCAGATATTTGTGCCCGAAACCATTTCGGACTTCACGTTTACCGTATTATTGAAACAGTTATTATAAATCAGATTGTTTGAAGTTTCGTAAATATGCAGTCCTGATTTTTCGTTGAGGATTACAGTGTTACCTCTCAAAGTATTGCTATTTGATTCGCCTGTAAGAAAAACACCTTCCGTATTTTGAGAAATGGTATTATCCTCAAGGAAATTATTTGGTGAGTCAAAAAATGAAATTCCTTTACTGCAATTTGAGATTAAATTATTACTCAAATTATTGTACAGGCTGCCGCCAAGACTGATACCGGTAAGACAGTTTGAAATTTCATTATTATCAAGCTTGTTGCCTGAACTCATCATGTATAGATCGATACCGCAGCTGTTATTGAACAGTTTATTGTTTTCAATGAGGCAATCAATAAATCCAAAAACATGAATTCCGGCGGAGTTAGATCCACTTATGCTAAGACCTTTAATGCTTACGTCGTTTGCCCAGATACTAAAGATATCTTGAGAAACGTCGGCTGCTCGGACTATAGTATCAGAGAAATTTCCAGATTCGGAAACAATAGATATGTTCTTGTTGATTACAATATTCTCCTCATAAATACCGGGTTTGACAACTATTTTATCTCCTGGATTTGCAGCAGCCACAGCAGCCTGAATGTTAGTAAAATCTGCAGGCTGACCAGTGTCGTTACTTACAGAAAGCACATTAGCTGCTGCACTTCCTGCAGCCATAAGGTTAAGTGCGAAAATTACTAAAAAAATAATTTTCAAGATTCCTTTTACACACATCATAATGCTCCCCATATTAAAATTTTTTAAGTTGTGGTATTTCGCTTTTACAGCAATTATTGGAGTTAATAACCGGATATAGAGAATTTATTTGAGGTATTACAGGATTTTTTAGAACCGAGGAAATTGAAATTAAATCAATTAAATCGGTAAGATTGGTAAATCAGTTTGAATGGTTAATCGGTTAATCAATTTGACTGGTTAATCGGTTGAACCAGTTTGACTGAGTAGTATGGAATTGCTCATAGTTTCCATAACTCCAGACTTTGAGGTCAGTCGTAAAAAAGACGAAAGAAACAAAACACTCAAAATAATCTTTTTTACTTTGATTCTTATCCGGTTTATTTTCCTGACGAGCTTGCTGTAATTATAACGTAGAAGAACAGCGTTTTTCAGCAGGAACTGTACAAATTTTGGAAACTATCAACATATATAGAAAATTTGTACTGTTATAAAAAATTAACCCAGGATTAAAAAGTGCACTCAAAAAATAGAGATTCTGGACAATAAAACGTCCAAATTTAGAATACATCATAGGTCAAAGTAGGAAACCAGCATCTCTATAGGCTGTTCTCTGCAAATTTGAGGATTTTGGCTTGACTCGCAATTATTAAATCCTTAAATATAATCATGAAGCGTAATAATTACAAATTTATTTAATTTATTGTATAATAACAAAAAAAATTAAAAATGCGAGTGAAACTATAATATAGTATTTAAGGGTAATTAATAAAAATTGATTTATAGATTTATTATTATATTATATTTGATTGTAATCAATGCAATGGCCCCATGACGCATTTTAACGGGCTTTTTGTAAGGAATATTCGAACAGTATGTACAAGCATCGACAGTATATTTAGGGAAAATAGGGGAGGAAAATAGGGAACATTGAAACAAAATTCACTTAAAGAATACTCACTTAAAGAATACTCACTTAAAGAATACTCACTTAAAGAGATAAAGTGATATAACTTGTTAAACAGGCTTTTTGAAGTGAAAGTTTGAAAGCAATAAGGATTCATGAGTTTGGGGGGCCCGACATTCGGAGGTGCGGGCAGAAAGGCTCATGACCCAGGCTGACGGAAAAGAACTCGCTCAAATAGCAAATATAATAGACGAAAAGAAAATTAAGCCTATTGTAACAACCGTGCTTCCTTTAGCAGATGCACAAAAAGCGCATGAGATGAGTAAAAGCGGCCATACTAGCGGGAAGATTGTACTGCGCATTGCAGAGGAACCTAAGTAAAACCTGAATCTACAATTATCCATAAGCATTGCTGGCAAGCATGGAAGTTTAAAGAATTTCTTCAATATTCTAATACTGGAGGTAGAGGTGGTATAGTCCTATAATCTCTACCGACCTGCCTGAAAAATTATGATTTATTCCTCAGTAAGAGAAAAAATGCATTAAGAAGAAATCTCAGTGAAAGGAATTGATTCAAAAGATCTGAGCATCTGAACTGCCGAGTGAGGGGAGATAAATGCCAGAACAACCCAAAAAACCTAGGAGTCTTATACCGCTTTATATAATTATTACTTTATTTTATATAGCTACCGCCTTTCAGGAAGGTGGAAACCGTATCCTCTTAGAATCGGTATCTAAAGAATCTGATTTTCAAGTTAACCTCACTGAAGGTGTAACTTATAAATTCTGGATTGATAACCCCAATGGTCCAGAGAAAGTAAATGTGACGATAAGCAAAGATTCGTATATTGCGCTCCAAAACACATTTGTATTGACCCAACCAAGAAAGAGCTACCTTCCTGAAAATCCCGAATTTAATGTGACAGAAAGCGGGATTTATCATGTTCACGCCAAACCACTTAACCCCGGGACGGTTTATATGGAAATTGAGAAACTTGATAGTTGAAAATTGCAATGACTAAAATAAAATCGAAGTAATATAAGACTGGGGGATTATTATGGATAAAATCAACAATCTCAGAACGAAACCGGTTGACGCAAATTTTGAACACTTTAACATTAACCCAGAAAAAACTTTTGACACTGACCTGGGTTTTCCTGAAGAAGTAAGAGACTATCATTATCGTTCAACAGATTTCAGGAATATCTGGTATTATTTAGGACTATTGTTTTCTATGTTATTAGATTCTTTTAAAGGGAGATACCCGCTTCCAAAGAAAACCGCATTATTGCTAATATTCGCTTTTCTGTACTTAATAAGTCCAGTTGACATCATTCCAGACGTTTTTCCTTTAATTGGACTTGTGGATGATGTCGCAGTACTTGTTTTTTCACTTAATTTTATTAGAAGCGACCTAGAAAATTATAGAGCCTGGAAAAATTATAGTAACTGAAAAACCAATATTGAAGCTTAATTGCCTGGGATATAAGTCTAAGAAAAAAACGTCTACAATTTTTGATTTCATACATTGAGTGCATAAATCCGAGATGAAAAAATTTACCTATTTACTTTTTGTCAACCTTCAGTTTATCTTTTGTTTATCT
>NZ_LZPK01000290.1:0-3140 GCF_001729375.1 Methanosarcina sp. A14
ACAAAGTCAGTAAGGTACGAGGTCAGTAAAATTAGCATTTAAGTTCTGGTAAGGTCAACCACTCAAATTTCGTATCTAAATATCAAAAGATTGTAATCCGATAAATAAAAACGATGATAAAAAACGATGATAAAAAACGATATTCTGAAGGGAAGGAAATGGAGACGGTTATAGAACTGAAAGATGTCTGGGTTCGTTATGGAACTCAGACGATTCTTGAGGCAATCAATTTTGAGTTAAAAGAGCCTAATGGACTGCTTGGGATTATCGGACCTAATGGGGGAGGAAAGACCACATTTCTAAAAGTGCTCCTTGGACTTTTGAAACCTTATAAGGGCAGTGTAAAGCTCTTTGGGAAACCACCCGAAAAGAGCAGAGAGCTTGTAGGCTATGTTCCTCAATACAAAGGTTTCGATTTTGACTTTCCTATAAGTGTCTGGGAAGTAGTTCTCACAGGCAGGATGAGCCATACGGGTTTTCGGAAAAAGTATAGAGAAGAAGACAAAAAGGCTGCAGAAGAAGCCCTGAGGATGGTAGAAATGTTCCAGTACAAGGACCGTCAGATTGGGCAGCTTTCTGGTGGGCAGCGGCAGAGAGTCTTTATTGCGAGAGCTCTTGCCACAAACCCCAAACTTTTGCTTCTTGACGAACCAAATTCCGGGCTTGATCCGCATATGCAGGATGAACTCTACCGCCTGCTGAACAGGCTCAAGCAGGAGATGGCAGTCATCATGGTTACTCACGACCTCAGCGCGGTTTCTATTTATGTCGACAAAATAGCCTGCTTAAACCGTACTCTCCATTACCATAACTCCAGAGAAATCCCGGTTGAAGATCTTGAAGCTACCTACCAGTGTCCTGTTGAACTGATTGCTCATGGAATACCTCACAGGGTTTTGAGTAACCATGAGGAAAACTCCTGAAGATCAGGACCTGTTCGAAAAGGACTGACTCGAAAAACAGATGGAGAAATAAGAATGTTTAATTTTCTGCAATATACCTTTATCCAGAATGCTCTTGCAGCCGCAGTTCTTGCAAGTATAGCCTGCGGGATTATAGGAGTCTATGTTGTCGTCAAAAAAATAGTCTTCATAAGTGGGGGAATAGCTCATGCTTCCTTTGGAGGTGTTGGGCTGGGCTATTACCTCGGAATTAACCCTATGTTCGGAGTTCTTCCCTTCAGCTTGCTTTCGGCTCTTGTCATGGGAACAGTGAGCAAGAGGTCTAAAATCCCCGAAGACAGTGCTATAGGCATACTCTGGTCTCTTGGAATGGCGCTCGGAATAATTTTTGTCTATTTAACTCCTGGATATGCTCCTGATCTTATGACCTATCTATTTGGAAATATTCTAACAGTACCCCGCTCCGACCTTTACTTTATGTTAGCTCTTGATGTAGTAATAGTAGGTGCAGTTTACTTACTTTATAAGGAATTCCTTGCCCTTTGTTTTGATGAAGAATTCACAACCGTGCAGGGCCTTCCTACTGAGAAGCTTTACCTTTTCCTGCTCTGCATAATTGCTCTAACAATTGTGGTGCTTATTAAGGTCGTGGGTATTATCCTTGTAATTGCTCTTCTCACCATTCCTGCTTCCCTGAGCCGTAAATTCACCCATAACCTGAAGCGTATGATGCTGATTTCCATGGTCTTTGGAACTATAATCAGCGTTACAGGAATAGGTCTTTCATATGCTCTGGATGTCCCATCCGGTGCGACTATTATTCTCGTACTGAGCCTTGTATATGGGGTTGTGGCTTTCGGAATGGAAATGCTTGAGAATAGAAGAAGTTCAAGGGCTTAAAAATCCCTGAACTCCATTTTAAAGGTTTTAAATGGGTGTTTACAACTTATTCAAGACTGGTTCAGAATATTTTGAATAGCTATTCAGGACTTTTACAGTATTGGGGATAAATTATACTATAATTATATTTATTCAGTTTTATTAAGACATAATTTTATATATGGTGAGATGCTAGAGCCTAAATGTTTAATTGATTATATTTTACAGGATCCAGTACTAAACCTCTCAGGCTGGATTCATGGAGAGAAAAACGGATCTGAAGCATTAACCCATGTGCGTACAACCGCTTCGAGTGGGGAAGCGACGGAAACGCCGGTGATTAACACAATGGATTTATTTGGAGCCACCCTTTAGATAATCCAGTAAGTCTATCTGAAAGTTAATCAAAGCAACTGATTAAACCCGTTATATGAAACTGAAGCCACCAGGCTATTCACTAAAATTAATTTTTGCAATCAGGGTGATAAAATGGATCGTGATACAACCCGGGATCAAAATATAAAAGAAAATGAGACTTTTGATGGAGACTGCCTCGATCTTCCGGATATCCCCCTTCCGGAGACCGACAACGTTCTATACTCAATCCTGAACTCCTTAAACCAGAACATCGCAGATTTTCACACCTTTGTGAAGTTCAACCCCTATCTGTCTGAAGAACATCTTAATGTTGAATTGCTTAAAAGAAGCATGGGCATTCACAGGGACTTTGCAGCTCTTTTCCTGCACACCAAAGAAGAGCTGGTTTTTACTTATCCCGAATTTATAGAAAAAACAGAAAAATTGCTGTTTAAGGGAAATGTTGGTACCGACTGCATAAAATATACCCACAAATTATGCAGGGCAATAAGCGACTATAAAATAGCCCTGCACAGAGAAGGTTATTTGCCTGACCTGAGAAGACAGCTACCGCTAGTTGATCTATAATCATCCGGCAATTTACTTTTTTCTGTCAAATTCCTCTTTTTCATCAGGATTCAAAGCCAGGCTTCTACTTTTTTATATTTTAAGATTCTAATAATTCTATTAACTCTATTAATTCTAATAATTCTATTAATTCTATTAATTCTAATAATTTTATGAATTAAATATGCTTCTCAAACTCTATTTTTACTGAATGCAGAAAGGAAATTCCTTCTATTATATCTCAACTTCCTTTGTATTTTACGGTACTTCCAGAATTTTATATTTCGTTTTCAGTACATCCGTAGTTTTATATAACTACAAGCTCTCTGAATTGTCAGGCATCTGTAAAAAACGGTGTCTTTGAAAATCGGTATTTAAAAACGGTATTAAAAAACGGCATTTAAAAAACGGTATCTTAAAAACGGTTCTTAAAAA
>NZ_LZPK01000291.1:0-7422 GCF_001729375.1 Methanosarcina sp. A14
GAATAACACAAACTAGAATATCCAGCAAGAAACTATATACTTAAATAATTAAATATATATTTTAACTATTAACTATATTGGTTAATTGAATACGCAGTTGGTAAAATTAATAAGAGTCTACCCCGATTTTAAAAACCACTTTCAAAACACGGTGATCCGGTTGATTGACCTTCACACTCACACGATTTTCAGTGATGGGGAACTGATCCCCAGCGAACTTGTCCGGCGGGCGGTTATTCACGGCTATAAGGCTATTGCACTTACCGACCATGCCGATTACACCAATCTCGAACAGCTTATCGAAGCAGGACATAAAGCAAAATACCTTGAAAGTGAATGGGATATCCGCGTTCTAGCCGGGGTTGAACTGACACATGTGCCGCCACGGAAAATAGCCCCACTTGCAAAGAAAGCAAAAGAGCTGGGTGCAGAAATTGTGGTCGTGCACGGGGAGACCACCTCCGAGCCAGTCGCCCCCGGAACAAATGCAGCATCTGTTGTTTGTGAGTATGTGGACATCCTGGCCCACCCGGGCCTGATCTCTGAGGAAGATGTCGAGAGGGCTAAAGAGAACAATGTCTGCCTTGAAATTACAGCCAGGAACGGGCACAACCGGACAAACGGCCATGTCGCCCGGCTTGCTCTTGAAATTGGTGCAACGCTTCTGGTAAATACCGACACACATGCCCCTGAAGACCTTATCACCGATGAAACTGCCATGAAAATCGCCATGGGAGCTGGGCTTACCGAGGCAAAGGCAAGAGAAGTGTTAAAAGCATCTGCAAAAACGATAGCAGATATTGTTTAAACTGTAATTTCATACTCTTTTTCTATTTCTTCCCGTGCTTTTTCTCAATTATTCCATTTTGAATTTATTTCTAGTTCGTTTTCGTTTTTCTTTCAGTTTATCCCTTTTTTTTACTATTTCTTTGTTTCCTCAGCTTATTTATTACTACGGGAGCGCAGAGGGTTCACTTCATCCCCATTCTTTAGATTGGGGATGAAGTGAACCCTCGTCTCTTTTTGTTTTCTTTTTTAAACCTCTGTACCGTTGCTTCTTTGCAAAGTAGGTTTCTTAGTCTCATGGTTACATAAATTGGTAATGAAACTCTGCATCAAGGAAGTCTTATAAATGGATACTTAACTATTTTCCGGAAACCGGGCGGCCCGAAGATACCCCATCCTTTTTATGGTGGGGTGGCCGCACGCAATTTGATTTTTTATTCTATTAAATAAGAAACATAATTACCAAATCCGCGCTAGATATTCTAAATAAGATATAAATTGAACAGAAAAATATTAAATAAATAGATGAATATTGGCAAATATAAAAAGGTTTTTTAGTGTTTGTGGCATTTTCTTTTCGAAAAGTAAATGCTATCTGAAATATTTAGCGTACTTTATAGTTAAACTCTCGATCTGCTATTTAGCTGAATTTCCAATATTCTTTATAGGAGGTTTCACCTCAAAGAATCTAACTGTTTATATTATGTAAAATATTAGATTTGGATTTGCAGTAAACTTCCAAAACTCCCAAAATTGGATTACTGATATTGAAAATTCAGGACTTATAGATACAACTCTTTGAGATTGAGAGTTAAAGTTCGAGAATATCTGAGGTACTATAATGAAAAAAGTAAGTTTTTTAGTGATCGGCTTGCTACTTATGTCAATAGTAGCTATGTCAGGATGTGCTGATAATAAGACATCTGACAATACTGCTCCTGCAGAAGAGAATGCAGGCAATATGTCAGCTAATAATACTATGCCTCCAGGAGGAGAAAACCAAGGTCAGATGCCACCTGACAACGCTACTATGCCCCCAGAAGGAGCTCCAGGTAACATGTCAGGTAATGGTTCCATGTATCATGGAGACGCTCCAGGTAACATGTCAGGTAACATGTCAGGTAACGGTTCCATGTATCATGGAGATGCTCCAGGTAACATGTCAATGCCCCCTGAAGGAGCTCCTCAGGCAGGAAATGCAGATAACATGTCATAATTTGACTAGTTGAAACATGGCTTTCAACTGGTTAAACAAGGCTAAAAGGTAGTTGATTAAATAACAGGTTTACTACCTTTACCTTGACTTTTTGATTATGCTTTAAATTTCTCGCATCGGTAGTAAAGGTTTATCCTTAATTGTTAGAGAGAATCAAAAACAATATCTTAGAAGATATTGAAGAGATATTCTATTTTAGGTGTGATTCTTGTCAGAGTAGCTATAAAAATGCCCTAAAAATCTTATCCGTACTGAAACTGTCTGAAAATCACATGGAAGCCAGAATTACCGAAGCAAGGGCCAGAGAAGCGTTAAATGCATCTGCAAAAATAACAGAGATTGTTTAAATTATGGTTTTTAGCTTTATATTTTTCTCTCTATATCAAGAAAAATATTTTTTCTTTATAATATATAGCCCCAGGGATATGATGCCACTCACTACTGCAATAATAATACCAGCAACTATTGGATGTTCCAATACAGATTTTTTGGAACTTAGATCTTGACCTATTAGTGTGAAAGAAGAGGATGTACTTGGTCTAAACTGATTATTGCCTTTATATCTTGCTATTATCGAATGTGAGCCATTTGAAAGCAATGAAGTATCCAAAATTGCTTGTCCATCACTTAAAGTTTCAGTTCCTATGGATGTGGCCCCTTCCATGAAGGTGACTGTGCCTGAAGGTTTTTCTGTTACTTGAGACGTTGCACTAACTGTAGCAGTAAGTGTTCTTGATTCCCCAACAAGAAATCGATTGGGTGAAGAAGTTAAAGTAGTCATTGTTTCCACTCTGGATCCTGGAACAGAACCTATAAACTGACCTAAACCAGAAGGAAGAATTCCTACAGAAATTGGCTGGCCCATAACTGTTTTGGTTTCAGTGTCAATTACAGAAACAGTGCCTCCAAGATCATCAGTGGTGCCGGAATTTGTCACATATATCTTTGTTCCATTTTTGTTGACTGCAACTCCACAAGGATTTTTTCCTACAGTTATATTTGTAACATCTTTTGTGGTTGTGTTAATCACAGAGACTGTGCCCATGGGAGTGTTATGGTTTGCCACATATACCCATTTTTCATCTGGTGTGACTGCAATTCCATGAGGATCTTTTCCTGCAGTTAAATTGTCTGTAACTTCATTGGTTATTGTGTTAATTACAGAAACATTGCTACTCTCCATGTTCGTGACATATACTTTTGTTCCATTCTTGTTGACCGCAACTCCATAGGGTTTGACTCCTACGTTTACCGTCTTTGTAACATTGTTCGTTACTGTGTTAATCACAGAGATAGTATTGCTGCCGGTGTTAGCCACATATATCCTTGATCCGTCCGGGGTGATTGCAATTCCGCAAGGGTCGGTTCCTACAGGTATATCAGAAGCTTTGTTGGTTATTAGGTCAACTGCACGGACTTTTCCATTCAATAATTTTGCCACATATACTTTTTGTTCATACGGATAGATTGCAACTCCAGCAGGTTTGCCTGGTTTGCCTTCTTCTACATTCATCGATGTAACCTCTTCGGTGGCCGTATCAATTATGGAAACAGTACGTCCGGGAATGTCGTCATTACCAAAGTTAGTCACATATACCTTTGTTCCATCAAGGCTAATTGCAACACCCACAGGAACATTTCCCACAGGCACCGTGGAGATAACAGCGTCAGTTGTTGTGTTAATCACAGAAACAGTATTGCTTTTTTCATTAGGCACATATGCATATTCAGCGGACAAGTCGCTATGCGCAGTAGCCACCAACTCTATAGATGAAATAATAATTAAAAGTAAGAGAAAAGCTGTTGAAGTTAAAAACAGTGAGTATGATTTGTCCCCCTTTCTCATTTATGTTACATCCTTAAAATATAATATATATAAATTAGATTTCGCAAATAAGTTTGAGATGTTTTGAATTTGAATTTATAAAATTCTTAGATTTAAGGAGATCTTTTAGGGATAATGTTCAATTTTAGTTATGTTTTAGACAACTAGTGATTTTATTTTATTGATTTTTCTTTTAAATTGCTTAAATCGGAGTAATTTGTAACATCAAAATAATATACTTAGTAATATATAATACTGAGCAATATAATATTTAATAACAGGAACATTAAGTAAAGATAAAACGTACTGAGCCTGCTAAAAATACCAATTTGACTACACTTACTACCTCTTTATTATTTCATTTGCAAGACTATCAGATCCAGCAGAGCATCTAGATCAGAAAGGCTTTTGCCTTTAAACCAGAAGAGACCCAAATTCGTTTACTCCTTGCTACAATTTCTTCATAAACGAATTTATGGAACCTGATTCTGTGAGATTCTTCACTCAGGTTCTCTGTATAATGTAATGGTTTTCGGGATTGTAGCTTTTAACGAAGTCTTTGAAACAGAATATTTCATCGGTATCAAAAATGACTTTTCTTTGTGTACTCTTTGGCCTGAAGTAATACAATATCTACTAAAAATTTAAAGGTAAAATGAGTTGTAGAGAAAAATTAAGGGGATTTGAGAATCTCCTGCTTTGCGGACAAGCATATAAGTCCTATACTATAAAATCATAATAATATAAAAACCAGGATTTCATTTTTCGAGGTGTATTAGCATGAGCGTTTATGTAATGCACTTTAATGAAGTCGATAGGACAAACTTGCCCGAAGTCGGGGGAAAAGGTGCTAATCTGGGAGAAATGGTCAAAGCAGGATTTCCTGTTCCGCCTGGATTTTGCATTACAACGTCGGCTTACTGTGATTTTATTGCAGCAAGCAATGAGATAAACAAATTTTTTGATTTGCTGGATCAGTTGAAACTGGGTCAACCGGGCGAAATTAGCAAGCTGGGAAAACTGATCAGGGACCATTTATTAACCATCCCCATATCCCAAACAATAAAATTTTCTATCCTTGATGCATGGAAAATAGTAGGAGAAGAAAAAGCTTATGCCGTTCGGTCCAGCGCTACAGCCGAAGATTTGCCAACTGCCTCTTTTGCCGGCCAGCAGGAGACCTATTTGAACGTAAAGGGAATGGATCAACTCCTTCAGGCTGTGCGGAAATGCTGGAGTTCTTTATTTACTGACAGGGCAATTATCTACCGAATTAAAAACGGATTTGACCACCGTTCAGTCTATTTATCTATAGTGGTTCAGCAAATGATATTTCCGGAGGTTTCCGGGCTTATGTTTACCGTAGACCCTGTCACCGGGCACAGGAATACTATTTCCATTGATGCCAGCTTTGGGTTGGGTGAAGCTCTTGTCTCAGGAATTGTTTCAGCCGACTCTTATCAGGTCCGCGAGAACCAGATTGTTAAAAAGCAAATCGCAGAAAAGAAGAAAGCTGTTTATCCGGTCACAGAAGGAGGAACAGTAACCAGAGAACTTGCTCCTGAACTCCAAAAAAAGCAGGTCCTCTCTGATGATAAAATTCTGGAACTAGCCCAACTTGGTCAAAGGATAGAAAAACACTACTGCTCAGAGCAAGACATTGAGTGGTGTCTGGCAGGGAACAGGTTCTATATCTTACAGAGCCGTCCTATAACCACTCTTTATCCTATTCCTAAAGGATATAATGATAAACTTCATGTATTTTTATCTATTGCTCACCTGCAAATGATGACAGATGCCATGAAACCTATGGGGATTTCTGTTTTTTGGGAGATATTTCCCTTTGAAAAAGACTCCGTACCCTTTCCCGATTCAGTGATCGTAGAAGCGGGAGGAAGGCTTTTTTATGACGTTACTCCCCTTTTGTACAGTAAGGCTCTTCGGCGGTATTTTATCTGGAGAATTGCTATTGTAGACGAACTAATGAGAGGTGCCCTGGAAAAAATAGTATCAAGCGAGATATTTCAACAAGAAGCAAAAGCAAACAAAGATACAACTAGACAGGTTTTTAAATTATTCAAACCGATTCTTCCGCTCTATTTAAAGGGTATCCCGATTATTGTTAACAATTTATTTTTCCTCGATCCCTCGGGCATCATTGAACGAGCCACAGTTCCTCCAGAAAAAATAATCGATAAGCATAGGCACTGCATTATGCAGGCCTCAGGGGTAGAGCGAATTAAAAGCGTTCAGGAAAGTATGGGTAAGTTGCTACAGGAACTGATTGGCAGCATGATGTACGTACCGTTACCATTCATTGTCCTGCCCATTGCCAGACGGTTGACCAGATTATGGCTGGATGAGAATCTTGATGTTGATACGCTGAATAAATCCCTGCCTGGTAACGTGACCGTTGAGATGGGATTAATGATTGGGGATCTGGCCGACACCGCGCGAAAATATCCTGAAGTGGTAGATTATCTGGAAAAATCGGAAGACAGCACTTTCTATCATGACACTTTCTATCAGGGTCTCAGTAAAGTAAAGGGTGGAGATATATTCGGGACCGAACTGGACAGGTTCATGGAACTGTATGGCATGCGCTGCCCGGGTGAAATCGATATTTCAAACGTTCGATGGTGGGAAGCCCCTACCCTTCTTGTTCCATCTATTATAAACCATATTAAAATCAATGCTCCGGGCGAGCACCGAAAACGGTTCAGACAGGGCAGAAAAGAAGCGCAGGAAGTCGTACAAAAACTTATGGAAAGTATTAGCAACGCCTCTGCCGGAAGACTCAAATCAAGATTGATGTTCAGGCTTCTTTCCATTTACCGAAATTCTACAGGCTTGCGTGAATTTCCCAAGTATGTTATTGTTCGATTTTTTGATATATATCGCCAGGCTATCCTGATAGAGGCACGAGCTTTACATAAAAGAGGAGTCCTGGAGAAAGAAGAAGATGTATTTTATCTGTATCTCGATGAGTTGGTTGCATTGTTAGAAAATCATTTTAGTGAGGACCTGACGCGGCTTATAGACTCCCGTAAAAAAGCTTGCGAGCAGTACCAGAAAATGACTCCTCCCAGGGTTATGACCAGCGAAGGAGAATTTATTACAGGTGTAAGGAGCGATGTTGAGGCTCCTAAAGGGGCTTTAATCGGGACTCCTGTTTCTGCTGGGGTTGCGGAAGGGTACGTAAAAGTTATCCTCAGACCTGAAGCCGTAAAATTGAATAAAGGGGATATTTTAGTAGCGCCTTTTACTGATCCTGGCTGGACTCCACTGTTTTATTCCGTTGAAGCCCTGGTGGTTGAGATTGGGGGTATGATGACACATGGTTCTGTAATTGCGCGAGAGTATGGTATTCCTGCAGTCGTCGGTATAGAAAATGCAACCAAAATCTTAAAAGACGGCCAGTACGTCCGTGTTGATGGTACCAGGGGTTTTGTACAGATCCTGAAGTGAAAATAATCTTAATCAGGCAAGTTCAAAAAGGGCAGGACAATTCTGTTTTAACTTAAGGTAGGAAGTTTTTCATCTAATTTTGTACTATAATTTCTTCATCTAATTTTGTACTATAAGTTATTAATCT
>NZ_LZPK01000292.1:0-4404 GCF_001729375.1 Methanosarcina sp. A14
TTCAACATAATTACTTTTTCGGGGTCGGGATTTTTAGAGTTATTAGTTTTAAATTATCTCCCAGGGTCTAAAACTTTAAGAATGGTTTCCTTTAGGGTCATTTCCATCCAGGAACGGTTTTCTTTAAGAACAATCGGCTTTATGGATGACTTACTTTAAGGACAGTTTACTTTAAAGCAGCAGTTCACTTTATTAGTAATTAGGTCTTCAATCTGAGCAAAATCTCTCAGTTTATAACATTTGAGCATCGGCCTGCAGGAAAAAGGTCCGAGCAACAGGAGACATAAAATGACATCAAGTCGTTTCATAATTACGGTTATAGGCAGCGACCGGGTAGGAATTGTTGCCAGAATCACTACTGTGATGGCAAGTTTCAATGTAAATATTGTTGATATTACTCAGACTATCATGCAGGGTATATTCACCATGATTATGCTTGCAGAAGCTCCACAGGAAAATTTTGACCTTGCGGCTTTCCAGGAGGCTATGAGTGCCGAGGGAAAGAGCCTTGGAGTCGAGGTTAAGGTACAGCACGAAGACGCATTCCGCTTTATGCACAGGATCTGATCTGGAGACTATCTGAAAATGATCTGGAAAATTAATCTGTCTGGAATGAGAGGTAATTTTTCATGTATATAAACCCAAAAGAAATTCTGGAAACAATCCAGATGATCAGGATGGAACATCTCGACATCAGAACCGTAACAATGGGTATCAGCCTGAGGGACTGCAGCCATCCTGATATTGAGGTTTTCAATGAGAATATCTATGAAAAGATAACCGCCCGTGCAAAAGAACTTGTGCGTACAACAAATGAAATCCAGAGCCTCTATGGAATTCCAATAATCAATAAGAGAATCTCAGTAACTCCAATAGCTGTGGCGGCCGAAAGTTGCAGGTCTCCTGATTTCGTTTCCATTGCAAAAACCATGGACGAAGCTGCAAAAGATGCACAGGTAGACTTTATAGGAGGTTTCAGTGCCCTTGTCCACAAAGGAGCAACCGTTGGGGATCTAAAGCTTATAAATTCCATTCCTGAAGCCCTTAAAGACACTGAAAAGGTCTGCTCGTCGGTAAATGTTGCAACCACAAAAACCGGGATTAATATGGATGCAGTTGGCCTGATGGGCAGCATCATTAAAAAGACTGCGGATTTGACTGCGGATAGGGATGGGATAGGTTGTGCCAAGCTTGTAGTCTTTGCAAATGCCCCTGAAGACAATCCCTTTATGGCAGGAGCCTTTCACGGAATCGGTGAACCTGAGTGCGTTATCAACGTTGGGGTCAGTGGGCCTGGCGTTGTGAATGCTGCAATTCGAGAACTTGAAAACCCAAATCTTACGGAAATTTCGGAGACCATCAAAAAGACGGCCTTTAAAATAACCCGCATGGGAGAAATGGTGGGTCGGGAGGTTTCGCGAAGGCTTGGAGTCGAATTCGGGATTCTTGACCTTTCCCTGGCTCCTACACCTGCAATTGGGGACAGTGTTGCTGCGATTCTTGAGGCAATGGGGCTTGAGCGCTGCGGAGCTCACGGAACGACTGCAGCCCTTGCACTTTTGAATGATGCCGTAAAAAAAGGCGGAGCAATGGCTTCCTCCTCAGTAGGAGGCCTGAGTGGGGCTTTTATCCCTGTCAGCGAGGACGCAGGCATGATAGAAGCCGTCAGGGCCGGAGCCCTCAGCCTAGAAAAACTTGAAGCTATGACCAGCGTCTGCTCGGTCGGACTTGATATGATCGCAGTTCCTGGGGATACTCCTGCTTCCACCCTTTCGGCTATTATCGCTGACGAGATGGCCATAGGAGTAATAAATAGAAAAACGACGGCAGTCAGAGTTATCCCAGCTCCTGGAAAAGGAGTTGGAGATTCCGTAGAATTCGGCGGCCTTCTTGGAAATGCCCCTATTATGCCGGTAAGCGATTTCAGTTCCGAGACTTTCGTAAAACGGGGAGGAAGAATCCCGGCTCCTATCCAGTCCCTTACAAACTGAAGGATGAACCAGCTAAAGGGTTAACCAGCCGGTAAATCCGGCAACTTATTTTTTGTCTTTCGGAAGCGGGTCGACAAGCCATCAGGTATTTTTCAATACGAGTCTACTGATTTTTGTCATGGAATAATATATCTGTCTTTCCGCAGGTGCGGCAAGAAGATGTACTATGAACTGCATCATATGCTACCTTTTCCATTTGAGGTAATCCTAACGTGACATGCAGAAATTGTAGCGTTTGTGTGAAGCTCACACGACAATATCGAGAGCTCAAGGAACCTGACTTTGATAATTGGTTAGGATAAGAATACTATGAAGAACGTAAAGTGAACCATCGTAAGAATCGTGAATTCAAATAAGCGAAAATGGTCCAAAGTGAAATTTGCTGTGTAAACCAGCCCTTCAGGATCAACAGGGTTCAATTCTTCTTTAAAATCGTCACCAAGATGATGATGTTCTGTATCGAGAACTATTTCGGCCGCCAAAACGTTTGAAACGGAAGTAACTGAAAAAACAATTACTAATAACATGAGAATGAATGAATTCGTTATCGCAGACACATATACCCAACCCACATAAGAAGATTTGAATCACATTCAAATCAGCGCCTGTTGACTATGAGGGCTGAAATCACTAACTCTGACAAAACAAACATTACCCCGAGTCCCGGAATACTAACTGACGACTGTAAATCTTCTGCATCTTCTTCAGTTTCGTTAATATCTTCGGTTTCGTTAGCATTTTCAGTTCTTACTGGTTCTTCATTCTTTTCGATGTCTTCTGCTAGCTTCGGTAAGAGTTCCTCATCTACAGGAAATTCTGCATAGCTAAATATGACAGGCACATCGGCAACTCCAATCTCTTTTCCTGCCTGGTCAAATATATTGTAAATATCACCAAGAGTTGAATTGTTAACTTCCGAGCCTTCCAGAATTCCTACTCTTATACGGTTATCAATGCTCCAGCCATAGCTTATAACCGGCCCCTGCGGATAATTATAAGGTTCCATGGAATCTCTCACAAGGTCGCAGATTTTATTGAGCTGATCTAACCATTCTCGTCTCTGGTCTTCAATATAGAATTCGCGTTCTTTTCCATAAGTGGCAATTAACGTATTTTTCTTTTGAGACTCAATGCTTTTAAGTCCAATTTTTGCAAATACCCTAACAGTCTCATCCTTATCATTCAGGGCATCTGTAAGCGGTCCAACTGCACGCTTGTCTCCAATTCTGCCGAGAGCTTCAGCTGCACGCACCCGAACTCTGGAGTCTTCATCGTTAAGAGCCTGGATCAAAGGCTCTACAGCAGGTTCGCCCATCAGGCCAAGATTATAACCCAGATCTGCATCAAGTTCGGGGTCTTCTTTCAAGGCCTGAATCATAGGCTGAATTGCTCTTTCATCTTTTATTCCAGCAAGAACTGCAATAACTTTCATCTGTAGAAACACATCTTCATTTTATTCCTGCAAGATCTTAATTAGTGGCTCTATAGCAGGTTTTCCGATTTCAACAAGAGCATTGGTTGCAGCACTTTCAACTTCCCACTCTTCATCCGTCAACAATTTGACGAGCGGATCTATAGCTCTTTCATCTTTGATCTTACCAAGATTAATAGCCGCGTTTTCACGAATTTCCGGGTCTTTGGAATCCAGTGTCTGTATTAAAGGTCCTACTGCGGGCTCTCCGGCTGCGACCGGAACTTTTACGGAGTCAGCTTTGACATCTACATCCTGTGCGTTGAAATTCTCAATTAAGGCCTCAATATCCTGCTCATCTGAAGCAGCACTGGCTACATTAACAACAGAAAATATAGATAACTGGAGAATAACCAATGCAAAAAATATAAGATGAATATTTAACTTTTCAATCCCCATTTGACCACTTGATCCATCTTCATCTTAGAGCTACCTGGTTATGATATTCATAGCAAGTAATTAGTACTCAACAATACATGCAATAGTAATAACCACGAGTATCTTTGATATATTTGTGATATAGTCAATGAAGTATAGGGAAAATCTTTAAGAATTAGCTTTAAGTGACCTTTTAGTCTTTAAACATATAAATTTTTCTTATTTTTTTGAAAAATTTATTTTGTTTAATGATGAAGACAAAGGAAATAGAAATGTAATTCAGCCGGGGAAATCTGCGTGTAACTTGAATCTATCCAAATAAACTATTATGGGATTGTTTGACTGACCTTTTAAAGCAAGGATGGCCTCTGTTCAGCAAGCTTTTCGTAAAGGTTCGGGATGAATAATGAGTTTTCAGT
Source organism: Methanosarcina sp. A14 (assembly GCF_001729375.1). Lineage (NCBI taxonomy): Archaea > Methanobacteriati > Methanobacteriota > Methanomicrobia > Methanosarcinales > Methanosarcinaceae > Methanosarcina > Methanosarcina sp. A14. The sequence goes on from NZ_LZPK01000292.1 coordinate 4,260, forward strand.
GAAAATAGTGAGTATTCCCATGAGTAGAATTTAGAAGATGGTACTTTTCAATATGTATTGGAGATTTCAATTAATATGGTTAATGATCCTGTAGATTAATACTGATTTTGATTACTGATTTTGATTACTGATTTTGAATACTGAT
>NZ_LZPK01000293.1:0-2431 GCF_001729375.1 Methanosarcina sp. A14
ACTGCGTAAGTCCTAGTTATTATCAAAAAGACAACTATTTTCGGGATGATCTATGGAAGAAATACAGTTGAAGGTTGAAAAAGCATATCCTATCGACCTTGGAAGAGGAATTATCCGACTTGACCCTACAACTTTGCTGAAGCTTCAGCTCTCACCAGGCGACATCGTGGAAATAAGAGGTAAGAAAAAGACCACGGCAAAGGTATGGAGAGCTGACAGGCAGGACTGGGACCAGGGACTCGTGAGAATTGATAACTTCATCCGGCAAAATGCAGGCGTTTCCATAGGAGAGAAGGTAACTATCAAAAAAGTTGAAGCTCCGGAAGCAAAAAAGCTTGTTTTGGCGCTTCCTGAAAGCATGATGCAGGGGGGACCTGAACTTCAGTTTGGGGAACATGCAAATGAAATCATAAAACGGCATATTCTCAAAAGGCCGGTTTTCAGGGGGGACATCATTCCTATAATAAATTCGATGTCTCAGCCAATGACAGAATCCCTTACTACAAGCCAGGTAATCCCTCTGGTTGCTGTTGAGACTGACCCTGCAAACACGATTGTTCTTGTTACGGAAGCGACGCTTATCGAACTTCGTAAAAAGCCGGTTCAGGGGTATGAAAAAGCAACCCGGGGCGTGACTACTTATGAAGATATAGGAGGCCTCGGGGCTGAGATCATGCGTGTCCGGGAAATGATAGAGCTGCCCATGAAGCATCCTGAACTTTTCGCCCACCTTAATATCGAACCTCCGAAAGGAGTTATTCTCTATGGCCCACCCGGAACCGGAAAAACTCTGATTGCAAAAGCCGTAGCCAATGAATCCGGGGCAAGTTTCCATTACATTGCCGGCCCTGAAATTGTAGGGAAATTCTATGGAGAAAGTGAAGAAAGGCTAAGGAAGATCTTCGAGGAAGCAACTCAGGATGCGCCGTCGGTTATTTTTATTGATGAAATTGATTCCATTGCTCCTAAAAGAGAGAATGTAACAGGGGAAGTGGAAAGGCGTGTGGTCGCCCAGCTCTTGACTCTGCTTGACGGGATGGTAGAGAGAGGCCAGGTTGTGGTTATAGGAGCCACAAATCGTGTGGATGCGATTGATCCGGCACTCCGAAGACCAGGCCGCTTTGACAGAGAAATCCATATAGGTGTGCCTGATACCAAAGACAGATATGAAATCCTCCAGATCCATACCAGGGGTATGCCCATAGAAAGGGATGAGGAACCCGAGGAAATCGAAAAAGTCGAAACCGAAGCGGATGAAGCTGCCCTGGAGAGGGAAAGGAAAGAAAAGGCAGATAAATATCTGATGTATTTGGCTGAAAGGACCCAGGGGTTTGTAGGCGCAGATCTGCTGGCTCTTGTACAGGAAGCTGCCATGCGGTGCCTGAGGGAAAATCTGCCTGACCTTGATCTGGAAAATGAACCAGTTCCTCCTGAAAGGCTGGAAAAAATCGTTGTAACCAAGAAAAACTTTGAAGATGCCCTGATGGAGGCCGAACCCTCTGCTCTAAGAGAAATTTATGTTGAAATGCCCACAGTTAGCTGGAATGATGTTGGAGGGCTCGATGAAGCAAAGCAGTCCATTACTGAGGCTGTGGAATGGCCCATTAAAAATCCGGAAAAGTTCGCTCACATGGGTATAAAAGCTCCAAGAGGAATTTTGCTTTACGGCCCTCCAGGAACTGGAAAGACCCTGATAGCGAAGGCTGTTGCCAAAGAGTCAAATGCTAACTTTATAAGCGTCAAAGGGCCTGAGATTTTCTCAAAGTGGCTTGGAGAATCGGAAAAAGCTATCAGGGAGACCTTCAGGAAAGCACGACAGGTCGCTCCCTGTGTGATTTTCTTTGACGAAATTGATTCGATTGCTTCTATGCCAGGGATGGAATCTACTGACAGTCACACTTCTGAGAGGGTGCTTAACCAGCTTCTGACCGAGATGGACGGGCTTGAGTCTCTTAGAGATGTGGTGGTGATTGCCGCAACCAATCGCCCTAACCTTCTGGACCCTGCGATCCTGCGTCCAGGACGTTTTGACAGGTTGGTTTATATTGGTTCTCCTGACAAGAAAGGCAGGCTTAAAATCTTCAGGATCCATACAAAGGGTACACCTCTTGCTGATGATGTGGACCTTGAAGCCCTTGCCGACATAACTGAAGGGTATGTAGGTGCCGATATTGAGTCCGTTTGCAGGGAAGCCGTAATGATTGCCCTGAGGGAGAATTTCGATGCAGAATCTGTAGAAATGAGACACTTCAGGGAAGCTCTGAAGAAGGTAAAACCCACAATTACGGAGAATATCGCTCAGTTCTACGAAAAGATCGAGGCACAGTTTAAGGGAGGCCAGAGACTTACAGAAACAGCTGGCTATATCGGTTACAGGTAAAACTGCAGGCTAGAATTACATTTAAGGGTTACTGGTAAAAATTACAGGTAA
>NZ_LZPK01000294.1:0-5390 GCF_001729375.1 Methanosarcina sp. A14
AACTGCGTAAGTCCTATATACAAATAAAACCGGAAAAACCAAAAACTATAAATATTACCCCCAAATTCATTACAGAATTTTTAGAAAAATATATATATTCGAATGACCAACAAAGTATTAGAGACATCTGAGAAATGAGTTATCAGACGGGATTAAAATGGCACGAAAAACACTCCCTCTGCTAAAACACTCATGAACCCCAATCAGCGTAATCATGAATTCCTCATGATTTTATTGTCTCGCTTGAGGTGATCATGGCTTCCCACCCATGGTGATCGTGAGTTTCTTCCTGTATATTCATCGCTTCACCCAGAAGCATGAGCTTACAGCCTGAATGTTCACGAATAATCGTGACAGAATAATCGTGATAATTACAGGAGAGAAGTCTCTATAGTTCAAAAACTAAAACGGAGGATGCAACATTAGCAAAGAAGAATTGCTTCAGGAACTTGCAGATGCTATAATTTCCTGCAAGAAGGATACAGTACTCGCTGTAGTTGAAAAAGCTAAAGGAGAACTGGAACCTTCCGAAATAATAGAAAAAGGACTTGCAGCAGGCATGAATGAGGTTGGTGTCCGTTTCGAGAGAGGAAAATTGTTTCTGCCACATGTGATGATGGCTGCCGATGCGATGACTGCAGGAGTTGCAGCTCTTAAGGATCTTATGCCTGAAGGGGCTTCCGGCTCAAAGCTCGGTGTTATTGTGAACGGTACCGTAGAAGGTGATGTTCATGATATTGGAAAGGCAATCGTATCCACAATGCTTCAATCTGCCGGCTTTGAAGTACATGACATTGGCCGTGATGTTCCAATCAGGAATTTTATTGAGAAGGCAAAGGAAGTCAATGCTGATATGATTGGAATTTCCGCTCTTATGACCACAACTCTCCAGGGACAGAAAAGTGTAATTGAGCTCCTCAAAGAAGAAGGACTCAGAGATAAAGTAAAAGTCATGGTAGGCGGTGCACCTGCAACCCAGGCCTGGGCTGACAAAATCGGTGCAGACTGCTATGCTGAGAATGCAACCGAAGCTGTTGCAAAAGCAAAAGAGCTGCTGGCTTAAATCATTCTTATTCGGAGGTTATAAAAATGGCAAAAAATAATGCAGTTGCTGGATTTAATGCACTTAATGGCGTAGAATTAAACCTTTTTACCACTGACGAACTTAAGGCAATTCACTATGCAACCATGGAAGTTCTGATGGACCCAGGAATTCAGGTTTCTGACCCAGAGGCAAGGCAGATCTTCAAGGAAAATGGCTGCGAAGTTAATGAAAAGACAAACGTTGTAAAGATCCCTGAATATCTTGTAAGAAAAGCTCTTCAGCTCGCTCCCTCCAGATTTGTACTCTGGGGCCGTGATAAAAAATTCAACACTGTACAGGAATGTGGTGGTAAAGTACACTGGACCTGTTTCGGTACCGGTGTTAAGGTCTGCAAATACCAGGATGGCAAGTATGTGACAGTCGACTCCGTCGAAAAAGATATTGCAGACATCGCAAAACTCTGTGACTGGGCAGAAAACATTGACTATTTCTCACTGCCAGTCTCTGCAAGGGACATTGCAGGTCAGGGTGCACAGGATGTCCACGAAACACTTACCCCTCTTGCAAACACCGCAAAACACTTCCACCACATTGACCCTGTTGGCGAAAACGTTGAGTACTATCGGGACATTGTAAAGGCCTATTACGGTGGGGACGAGGAAGAAGCAAGAAAGAAACCTATTTTCTCCATGCTGCTCTGCCCTACCAGCCCACTTGAGCTCAGTGTAAATGCCTGTCAGGTCATCATCAAGGGTGCCCGCTTTGGAATTCCTGTAAATGTCCTGAGTATGGCAATGTCAGGTGGTTCTTCTCCTGTATATCTTGCAGGCACTCTTGTAACCCACAATGCCGAAGTTCTTTCAGGAATAGTACTTGCCCAGCTGACAGTACCTGGAGCTAAAGTCTGGTATGGAAGTTCCACAACTACCTTCGACCTCAAGAAAGGTACAGCACCTGTTGGATCTCCTGAACTCGGTCTTATCAGTGCTGCAGTTGCAAAGCTTGCCCAGTTCTACGGCCTTCCCTCCTATGTGGCAGGTTCCTAGTCTGATGCCAAGGTTCCGGACGACCAGGCAGGCCACGAAAAAACTATGACCACTCTTCTGCCTGCTCTTGCCGGTGCCAACACCATCTACGGAGCTGGAATGCTTGAGCTCGGAATGACATTCTCAATGGAACAGCTTGTTATTGACAATGATATCTTCAGTATGGTTAAGAAAGCCATGCAGGGAATTCCTGTCTCGGAAGAAACTCTTGCAGTCGAATCTATCCAGAAAGTAGGCATCGGAAACAATTTCCTGGCCCTTAAACAGACCAGGCAGCTTGTGGATTACCCGTCCAACCCAATGCTCCTTGACAGACACATGTTTGGAGACTGGGCTGCAGCAGGCTCAAAAGACCTTGCAACAGTTGCACACGAAAAAGTAGAGGACGTTCTTAAAAACCACCAGGTAACCCCAATCGATGCAGACATTTTCAAGGACATGCAAGCAATTGTGGACAAGGCTGACAAAGCCTTCAGAGGCATGTAATTAATATTCAGATATTCAGGAGATCTAAAAATGGCAAACAAAGAAGAAATCATTGCAAAAGCAAAAGAAGCAATCACCGATTTTGACGATGAACTTGCAGAAGAAGTAGCAAATGAAGCCCTTGCTGCAGGAATTGACCCCGTAGAGCTTATTGAGAAAGGCTTTACCGCAGGCATGGAAGAAGTAGGAGAAAAATTCGGCCAGGGCGAACTTTTCCTGCCACATGTACTTGCAGCTGCTGAGGCAATGAATTCCGGTATAAAAGTTATCACCCCTGAAATGGAAAAGCGCAAGTCTCAAACCAAAAGCCTCGGAACCGTTGCTATCGGAACCATCGAAGGCGACATCCACTCCATCGGAAAGGATATTGTAGCTTCCATGCTTAACATTGCAGGTTTCAAAGTAGTGGACCTCGGAAGAGATGTCCCAATTAACACTTTTGTAGAAAAAGTAAAAGAACTCAAACCCCAGGTTGTTGCATCCTCCGCACTTATGACAACCACGATGGTCAACCAGATCCAGATTGAGGAACAGCTGAAAGAAGCAGGTGTTCGCGACCAGGTAAAGACCATGGTCGGTGGCGCTCCTGTTACCCAGGACTGGGCAGACAAGATCGGCGCAGATATCTATGGTGAAAGCGCTAATGACGCAGTCGCCAAGGTAAAAGCAGCCCTGAATGTCTGATAAAGCAGCCTTAAAAAACGGTTTTAACTGCAGAAAATGTATTCAAGCATACATTTTCTGCAACACTCTATTCTGTGCATTTTTGTGAGACTGTAGCTCAGTATATAGATAGAACAGTTCTTGCAAATCGTATTGCCCAAGGGAATATTACAAAAACTGCTAAAAAACAACAGTTGAATAGAAGTTTGAACCTAAGTTGAAAAATATTCCTGAGATATGAGACCCGCAAAAGGAGCTTTTGGGCTGCACTTTCAGGTTGTGGAGATGGACTGGAGATTATGTCCTGAGGGAACTCCACAGCGTTCTGAAAAATGGAGGGAGTTTTCGTGGATTTGAAAGCTTTAAAAAAACAGGAAAGTAAAAGAAAAATCAGTAAAGGGTACATGTGGGCCTTTTTCTGTGCTATATTCTGGGGAATCTGGTATTTGCCAGGAACCGTTGTTTGGGTTCTTAACCCTTTTGATGAAATGAGTAGTGCTATCGCTAAAACAAGTGGAGACGGCATATCTCTTGTTGTGACTGCCGTACTGATTACTGCCTTTAATGCATTGGCTGTCATGCTGGCACTTATGGTCTGGAACGGAGTACTTGGAAAATACGGAGAACTCGTAAGGACTCTTAAGGAATTCCATCCCTGCTCCAAGTGGTTCTTCCTTGCTTCTATCTTCGGTGGTCCTATGGCAATTCTAGGTTCTTTCATTGCTATGGGCTTTATCGGGGGATCATTTGCAGCTGTTGCAGGCCTTCTTTACCCTGTAGTGGGTTCAATTCTTGCTTACTACTGGTATGGAGAAAAGATTTCCAAGAGGGCGGCAATCGGTATTGCAGTCATCGTTCTGGGAGGTATTTCTATTTACGGTGGTGGACTTTTTACTGAACTTTCTTCAGGTAACGTCCCCTGGATAGGATATCTCGGAGGTTTGATGGCGGCTGCCGGCTGGGGCATTGAAGGTGCAATTGCAGGCAAAGGTCTTGATATTGCAGAACCGGATGCCGGGTTGACTCTTCGCTTCCTTGGTGAGAACATAATTTGGTGGATCATCATTGTGCCAGTTCTTGCACTTGTGGGCTTTCCGATGTACTCGTTTGCACTGCAGGCATTTGATCCTTTGACCATACTGATCTTGGTCTTTGCAGGTATCACCTTTGGTTTCTGCTACGTTACATGGTACAAATCTTTTCCACTTATAGGAGTTGGGAGAGGCCAGGGAATTGGAAACCTCTATGGACTCTGTGCTATCATCTTCTTATTCCTCTTCTTTGGAGATGTTCCGGATTGGACTATTATTATAGGCGGTGCTCTCTGTATCGCTGGAAGTTTCATTATGTTTACTGAAGACGCAAGTGAACTTGAAACTCTGAGAGGTGAGTAAAGTGAGCAAAAATCGTCCTATCAAGTTCAGAATCCTGGAACTTTTCCTGGACGGAAACGAACACTGGAACTATGAAATCGTTTCGAAGATCCAGGAAGAGTACGACATGAGGAGCAATTTCCAGAGAGACAGCATTAACTTTGACATCATTGAACTGGCGTCTGGAGGAATGCTGAAGGATGTGGAGCAGAAAGTTGACGAAAACGGAATCTACAAAAAAGGCTTTCTACTGCACAAGTATATGATAACAGATTTCGGCAGAGTTCGAGGCTCTGATGCCTGCTTCAGATATGTTTGATTCAATGGAGGATAAAAATATGACGCAAACAGCAGCGGCTTTAGCAGCTTACAATGCATATTGGGCAAATTCCTTCATACCGGAAGCAAAGATTCTGTGGATGGTTTTGATCCTTATTCTGGCGATAATAGCTCTCTGGCAAGCCAGAACCTTTGTATCCCAATTCTGAACCCCAGAATACAGTTTTCTAAATCTGAATTAAAATAAAAAGAAAGGAGACTAAAAATGGCAACTGAATACGCTTTGCGTATGGGAGACGGTAAACGTGTCTACCTTACCAAAGAAAAAATTGTGTCTGAAATTGAAGCCGGGACTGCAGATGCTGCCGATCTCGGTGAAATTCCGGCCCTGAGCGCCAATGAAATGGACAAGCTTGCAGAGATCCTCATGATGCCCGGCAAGACTGTTAGTGTCGAACAGGGTATGGAAATTCCTGTAACACACGACATCGGTACCAT
>NZ_LZPK01000295.1:0-6433 GCF_001729375.1 Methanosarcina sp. A14
CTGGTATTTCATTTAGCTCTTTTGATTCTGGTTCTCTACTCCAAAGAATTGGTTCAGAGTGAAAACATGCAAAAGGAGGTCAGATACTTCCTCCATTAAGTGATATTTTGAAGTATTGTATGTCGGGTTGAGAAATGTATCACCCTAGAAAGTTTTCCTGTGGGATGACGTACTCATATGCTCAAAATGGCTGGATTTGCTAGGTCCTGTGACTTGACAGCGTTGCAAGGGTGTTTTCAGGATGGTCACAGGCTGACCTTAACTTTGGTACAAATTTAGTCCATTTTAAATCATGAACAGGTTCATTCATAAATGATAACATTTGCGTGTGAAGCTCACATGATAATATCAAGAACTCCAAGGAACCTGGCTTTGATAATTGGATGGGATAAGAATACTATGAAGAACATAAAGTGGAACCATCGTAAGAATCGTGAAGTGAAATAAGCGAAGGCAGGTTGATATGCTTTAACCAATAAGTACTGAATCAGGTTGTAATGAGTCTGCATCATTATGTCAAATGGGTAAATGGCTCTTGATTTAAGGGTGGTTTCTAAGGTATTCACATTATTTGAGGTTAATCCTACAGCTTTACTATTCCTTCTTGAGTACGCTTCAATAGATGGGTATATCGAGATGAGTATCTTGAAATTTATTTTTTTTACGCCCGATAGCAGGTTAAGGATAGAAGGTTAAGGAATAGATTCATAATATCTTAGCTCCAACATTGTTTACGAGAGCAAGTGATTGGATCATCCAAAAGCCTGGAGTTTCCCAAGTCAGAAAAAGATGATCTGTCCTTTGTGAGTGCTCTATTTCAGTGGGGAGGTTTGATAAAGATGCGTAAAATGCATAAAATGCTTACGGATAATACTCTATACATTCCGGCTAAGCTGCTAACAATAATAGGGGCTCTTAACTGGGGTCTTGTAGGGCTCCTGAACTTCAATCTGGTAGCGGCTATATTTGGAAAAAAATCCATTCTCTCGCGGCTGGTCTACATTCTTGTGGGCCTGGCTGGAGTTTACTTAGTGATTAAATACAAGGCAACGTATTTAGCAAAGCGTGAGGCTAAAAAGGGTAAGTATCAATATAGCGGTAAGCAATACAGTTGGAGCGGTATTCAATAATATACAGGAATCGCTTTCTCAATTGGACTTGCTTAAAATGCATCCTTAATATTATTTTGAGTAATATGTGCTTGCAATGTCAGGTACATATTAATCTCTTTTACCTGTAAGCTATTTTCTAAAAAGCTTAAACAAAAAATAAAAAATATATTAGAGTTTTATCCGGAATATCGGATACATTTTTGTTTGGGTTATGAGCACCCAGGTAAATTTTAAAAAGATTCTAAAATCAAAATTATATCTCTTTATAAAGCATCCTCAACATAAGTGCGTCTTCTTCAAGAATAGGACTCTCAAGTATGACCCTTCCTTGGGCTTTGAATTCTTTTAAAGTTTTTATAAGCTCGGGATAATTTAAATCAGATTCTTTCAAAGGCAGATGCCTCTTTTCTCCACTCGTGCCGTACTCAACTCCTGAGACATGCATGTGCATGTTCGAAAGTCCTTCCTTTCCAAGGCTTTCCTCTACTTTTGATAGAATTTCCGTAAACTCAGAGTAAGAGTTTTCCTTTCCTTCCCTCGCATGCAGATGGCAAAAATCAATGCAGGGCATGACTCCTTCTATTTCTGCACTTAGCGAAAGCACTTCTTCAAGCGTTCCAAATTGTGTACGTTTGCCCATAGTTTCAGGGCGCAGGACTGCAGGTATTCCTTCTTCCCGGAATTTTCCGGTAAGTTCGTTGAGGGCTTTTGATATGCTCTCAAAGGTGCTTTTTTTGCTGCTTTTCTGATAAAATCCGGCATGCAGTACGATTGATTCGGCTCCGCAGAGACTACCTATTTTTGCGGCATTGTAAATTCTTTCCAGGCTGGCTTTTAATTTTTTTTCTTCATAAGAATTCAGGTTGATATAATACGGGGCATGGACGCTCAGGGCTACCTCTTCGTCATTTGCAGCTTCCAGGACGTTTTTTGCCCCTTTTTCGCCCATGCGTACTCCCTGGACAAATTCAAGCTCCATACAGTCAAGGCCAAGTTCCCTGATCCGTTTGATTCCTGAGATACTACTTGTTCCTTTTGAGCTTCTCGGAATTCCTGCGGTTCCGAAAAGTAGATCTTTCGAGGGCATTTTCAACTGTCCTTTTAGAAAATTCCCACAAAATCTTTTAGCTGCTTTGCCTTTTCAGGAGACAGCTTCTCGGAGACTACTGAAACCAACTCTTCAAGGTCTTCGTCCAGGGATCGAACATCCTCCTTTCCTTCAAGGGCAAGCCCTACGAGGTAATCAAGTTCCTCAGGGTCCAGTCTCTCCAGTCTTTTTCTGAAATCTTCAGAAGACTCAGCAAACTTATGTGATACCGGACGCAGGATAAAAGGAAACTGGTGCCCTGCTTCCCTGGAAATTAAGCTTCCTCTGGCTTCGGGAGCAAGCTTGTTAAAAATCTCAATGTCCTTCGGTGTAAATTCTCTGGGCATATTATCACTTTATGGCTCTGTCCTAATTTATAGCTACTTTAATCTATTATTATAAGATCTAATCGTTTAGTGTTAGTGAAACTACTTAGTGTTCAATTCTTAGTACTCAATTCTTGTTACAATGCTTAATGTTCTTTTTCAATCTGCCGTGCCTGTCAATCTCCCCTTTTGCAATCCTTGTTGAGGAAATCGGGATTCCATCTTCAGCCATTACATACTCAACGTATTCGATTTTGAGGGGCTTCTTTCCTTTCTCTTCCCTGATGCGGTTCATTTTAAGGGCGACCGGATAAGTCTCTGGAGATACAATTATATAATCAAAATCCTCTTCGAGAGCAGGGCCGTAGGGGTTATTCAGCTTTGTAATTTCATATCTGTCGTCTGGGATTCCCATTTCTTTTATGTATTGCAGCAGCCAGTTCCTCCTTTTTTCATAATTATCGACGCTATGGCTTTTACTTAGCATCTCATCCGAGGTAAGGCCTATGTGGACTTTTCCATCCTTTGCTATCTCAAATGCTTTTTCAATCAGTTTGGCGTGGCCGTCATGAAAATACTGAAACGTACCGCCGACTGCGACCTTTGGCATGATGGGTGATAATCCACCAAGTAAAAAGAATTTTTGGTTTTTTCCCAGCTTTTTGGAAATTTTCACTCATTTCCTCTCTTTTTCTTCTTTTTTCTGCTTTTCTTCCATTTTCTTTTCTATACTTTTTCCTTTCTTTTTCTTGTATTTTTCTCTTTTTTCTTGTATTTTCTTTCTTTTTCTTCCTTCTCCTTATTTCTCTTCTTTTTCCTCTGATTTTTCTTCGACTTTTTTAAATGTGAGTGTCAAAAAAGCCTTCTTTTTTCTCTCTATTTGCCTGGTTTTCCGGTAATATAACCGTGTTTTAGAGGCGCTTTAGAACACTTTCACCTCGCTTCCTCTAGTTATTTATACCTGCAAAACCATTGTTGAGCAACTGTTATGCACCTTATACAAACATGTGCATCTTAGGAGAATTTGTAATGAGCCAAATAACACTCGAAGAGCTGCCCGGAGTTGGCCCTGCAACCGCAGAAAAACTCAAAGAAGCTGGATTTAACACCATTGAAGCAGTGGCTGTTGCCTCTCCTTCTGAACTTGCAACTACAGCCGAAATCGGGGAATCAACGGCTGCAAAAATCATCAATGCTGCAAGGCAAGCTGCCGATATTGGAGGTTTTGAGACCGGAGACGTCGTGCTTGAAAGGCGGAAAATGGTAGGCAAGCTGACGACCGGTTGTATGGAATTTGACGAAATGATGGGTGGGGGCATAGAAACCCAGGCAATTACCGAACTGTACGGAGAATTCGGTTCAGGAAAGACCCAGCTGGCCCACCAGTTTGCAGTCAATGTCCAGATGGACAGGGAACACGGAGGGCTTAACGGTTCGGTTATCATCATAGACACTGAAAACACTTTCAGACCTGAAAGGATTGCACAGATGGTAAAAGGGCTTTCCGAAAAATACGGCATGGAGCTTGACCCAGAAGAGTTCCTCCAAAATATCCATGTCGCCAGAGCATACAATTCCAATCACCAGATCCTTCTTGTTGACTCTGCAACAGACCTGGCAAATGAGCTTAGGGAGATGGGAAAACCCGTTCGCCTGCTGATTGTTGATTCGCTTATGGCTCATTTCAGGGCTGAGTATGTGGGAAGGGGAACCCTTGCCGACCGGCAGCAGAAACTCAACAAGCACATGCACGGCCTGCTCCGCTTCGGGGACTTATTCAATGCCTGCGTGGTTGTAACAAATCAGGTCATGGCAAAACCCGATGCTTTCTTTGGTGACCCTACAAGGCCTGTTGGAGGTCACGTTGTAGGACACACAGCAACCTTCAGACTTTACCTGCGGAAATCTAAAGGAGACAAAAGGATCATACGTCTGGTGGACTCTCCCAACCTGCCCGAAGGAGAAGCTGTTATCGCAGTTACTACAGCCGGACTCACAGATCAGTGAGACTCAAACAGTGAGACTCAAACCGGACCAAGTGAGACTCAGGATCAAGAGGGCTCAGACCAAGAGAACTCAGACCAGTATAAGTAAGAACCAGGCGTATTAAGAAGCAAATGACATTGAAGTAAACGATCAGTAAATGGTAGATGTATTCAAAGCCGGGTAGGGAAACATTTTATCTACCCGTACCAAATCTTTTTTATGAAATTCAAAGCTATTGTTGCCGATATAGACGGTACAATCACCTGCGAGAAAAGGGAACTTCATCTGGAGGCCATGAAAAAGATCCGTTCTCTTAAAATTCCGGTCGTGCTTGCCACAGGAAATACCCTATGTTATGCAAGGACAGCTTCAATGCTTATCGGCCTGGATGGGGCGGTAATCGCAGAAAACGGAGGGGCTATTGCTATCCGCTTCGATTTGCAGGGTACTTTTGAGGAAAGCCTTGAGGAGTGCGAGAAAGCCTATTCTTTTCTTTCCGAATATTTCAAGCTCACTAAACTTGATCCTTTATATCGAAAAACTGAGATCGCCCTCAAGAGAGACTTTGATCTCAAAAAAGCCAGAAACCTTCTCAAAAGCCAGAACCTAGACATCGAAATGGTTGATACCAAATATGCCATCCATCTCAAGAGTACGAAAATCAATAAAGGAGTAGGTCTTCAGAAGCTTGCGGGCATGATGGGCTTAAAATCCAAAGATTTTGTAGCCATAGGAGATTCCGAAAACGATTTAGAAATGTTTGAAGTCTCAGGTTTTGGGATTGCTGTTGGAAACGGGGACGAAATAATAAAGGAAGCCGCGGATTATGTGACAGAAGATTCCTTTGGGGGCGGGACCGTAGAAGCCCTTGAATTTCTAGAATCAAAAGGGTTGATTTAAAAGCTACCAGCTCTCCTTCCTTGAACCTCTGAGGTTCCCTTGAATCTCTGAGGTTCCCTTGAATCTCTGAGGCTCCCCTAAATATCTTTGAAGCTATTCTTAAGTTTCCCTGAATCCTTTCCCTTAAAGCTCATTCCAACGCCTCCTCCAGAGCTCCCTCCAATGCTTCCCTCAGGCTCTCCTGATTAACCTTAAATTTTAAACAACTCTTTCAAACTAAGGTCCCATTGATCCCACAATTCTTTCATATCTTTACTTGTCTTTAATATTTCAATAACAGTAGGATTGGGTTCTGCGAAGATTACTGGACTATCTTCTTCCCCAAGGTCTTTATTTACTTTCTTGGAAATTTTTTCTTCGTATATGGAAAACTGAGCATTACGGCCTGGTTTGTTGCCTCTTGCATCCAATCTTATCCATTTATCCAGGTCCTTTAAATATACCGCGTTTAAGCCGTGCAAGAATTTTATGTTAACGTCCCGACTTGAAGAAAGTTTCTGATAACAGAACCCAGCCGGCACCTCGAAATATCTCAACATGGCTGCAAACAGGTGGGCTTTGGCACAACATATTCCGTGGCCGGCTTCCAGAACTTCTGATGCCTTGCAGGTAACGGTCATTTCTCCTATATCGCCGGTGTGATGAATCTCGTCCCGGACGAACTCATAAACCCTTTTAATCAGACTTATTTCGTCTCTGGTGCCTTTTTGTAGTTCGAGGCACTTATCAACGATCAGCTTGTTATCAAAGTCTATGATTTCACTCTTTTTGAGGTAATCCTGAAGGTTATCGCTTTCAGTGTACATTTTTACTCGCCTGTCAAAAATACTAAAAGGCTTTTAGTACTAAAAGGCCTTTCTATATGAAATTTAAGTCCTATACGGGAAATTACTTTTTTAAAATTATCTATGAACTGATTCCGAAACTCAAATTGCTCTTCTGGATTTCATATTTCGAATATTCAAACGAGTTTCTGGTCATAAGAACAATTCTGAAATGTTATGGATTTAAAAATTGAATTG
>NZ_LZPK01000296.1:0-18652 GCF_001729375.1 Methanosarcina sp. A14
AGGCAGCATGAAACGATAAGGTGATGGGCGAAATGCAAATTTTTCGGAAAAGGCTCCTGATACATACGGATAAACAATTTCAGGTTCTATAAATACAGGTTTGCATAAGCCTTCGCAAAGATAATATGAGTCGGAACCGCCCTCTTCAGGAAGGTAAAGCCTGTGAAGCAGGCTGTTTTTTGTATTTATACCCTCTAAGATGTTCTCGGAGATATCTCCAAGTGTAACCGGGATTTCACAAATCTTTTCTACGATTTTGCTTTGTTTAACAAACATCTATTTTCCACTTCTGTAGATTTACATTGTGAAATATATTCTTATGCACTTTTTATTTTTCAGGCCACACTTATCTGGATAGAGTCTATCAGTTGCATGATCATTCCTTAATTTGTTTAACTCTTTGGAGATCTTTGGATGTTATCTAATGGTTATTTATTGATAAATTTTTAATATGTTTTATTTTCAGATTCGTTTTTAAGTTTGGATTAGTGTTGCATAAATAAACCTAAAATTTTCCATACTTTTAACTTCATCAGGAGTTAAAAGTATGTCATTGCCGAACAATAATCCATCTGAAATCCAAACAATAATCCATCTGAAATCTATTTTGAAAGCTTTTTCTCTGTCATTTTATTCGTCAATTGTTTCTCCTGCATCCTATATTTTATTTCTCTCTTATCTATCTACACGGTAACCAATTTCCTAATTATAATATATATAACTTCTTATTATGTGGATAAATTAAGCAAATGTTTCACATAATATAAAGAATCGTGGAAAAAAGTGAGTACTCGAAAAAGCCTGAAAAAATACTGCAAAAATTTTTTGCTAACTTGTTATTTCTCTTCCATAAGTGTTATTCTCTTTTCCGTAAGATATCTTTTAAACCATTCTTCAGCCAGATTTGCGACTTCTTCTAAAGTGCCTGGTTCTTCAAAAAGATGGGTTGCTCCGGGAACAATCTTAAGTTCTTTTTGTTCTGCTTTCAATCGGTCTAATGCCCACTGATTCATCTTTATTACTTGATAATCCTCTCCACCTACAATAAGTAGTGTTGGTGCCTTTACATCCGGCAGGGCCTTTTCAGCCAGATCAGGCCTTCCTCCTCTGGAAACTACTGCCTTTATAATATTCGTATGCTCTTTTGCAGCTATGAGTGCGGCTGCAGCTCCCGTACTGGCGCCAAAGTAACCTATGTTGAGATTTTTAGTCTCAGGATTGCTTAAAAGCCAGTTTGTTACGCTAACAAGCCGGTCTGCAAGCAGGTCAATATCAAACCTAAGGTGAGCAGTTATCATATCAATTCTCTCTTCCTCAGCTGTCAATAGATCAAATAACAGTGTTCCAAGGCCTTCTTTCTGAAGTTCCTGCGCAACATGCCGGTTCCGAGGACTGAAACGACTGCTTCCGCTGCCGTGTGCAAAAACAACAATTCCTTTTGCTCCTTCAGGAATTGTGAGGTTTCCTTCAAGTTTAATGGAATCAATTGGAATTTGTATTTCACTACTGCTTTTACTTTTACTCGATAATTCGCTCATGCCAACTCCCTTAAAAGCTTTACTATTTTATATATCGGTGTTAATTATATATCGGCTTCTGAAAAACAGTGTTGTATCCTGAAATAATTTCGCAGATCCAAAACCATTTGAAAGTTCAATACACAATACAGTAGCAGTCGATGCAAAAGGTTAAATGTTGAGTAAATTCCAATTCCATTTTGTATTGTGAAATAATCATGTAAAATAAAATAAGTTAGAAGTTGAAGTAAAATAATGGATCACCTGTATAAGATACACAATTGAAATAATAAATTAAAAAAGCGAAATGATTTCGGGATGAAACAGCTTCTGAAAAACATCAAATTATTGTATAAAAAGCACCAAACTATTTTAAAATGTTAAACAATTACTATTATCTTGCCGGAAGAGCCCTTGCTTTATCCAGAAGTTCGCAGACATCTTCATCGGTGGTTTGACTGAAGTTTCCGTACCAGGCTCCGACCCCATAGAATGGTTCAGGGGTGGCCATACATATTACTTCGTCTACTTCCTTTTTGAAAATCTCACACGTATCCGGTGCACCTGTGGGTACTGCAACCACTATTTTAGCCGGATTTTTAGTTTTAATGGCAGATGCAGCTGCACGCATTGTCGCACCTGTAGCAAGCCCATCATCTACTAAAATCACAGTCGAGCCGCTAATCTCAGGCTTGGGTCTATCTCCACGGTAAGTGCGTTCCCTGCGTTTAAGTTCCTTGAGCTCATTCTCAGCTACCATATTAATTACCCGTTCAGGTATCTGAAAAGACTTGACAATGTCTTCATTCAACACAAGGACATTGTCAGAAGAGATGGCTCCCATTGCCAGTTCTTCATTCCCTGGAACCCCCAATTTCCTTACTATAAACACATCCATTTTTACATTAAGTTCCTTTGCAACTTCAAACGCCACCGGAACTCCACCACGCGGGAGCGCAAGTATCAACACATCTGAGCGATTTGCATATTTTGAAAGTTCTTTTGCAAGCTTTTTCCCGGCATCTACCCGGTCTTCAAAAAGTGCCATTTGTCCTTCAACCCCTGTCGAACTGGATTAATTGATAAGATAAGCAATGTTAATTTATAGTATCTATGTTCAAACCCTTAAACGTATAGAGTATAAAATTTAAGCTTAAAATTTATATAATTACTCCCCTTTGAAATGGAACCCAGGAAAAAGTAAAAATTTGAAAATATTTATTTTTCTAGCTACTTGCCTATTATGTAGTAGAGAATGAACCTGATAAAATTCACTTCTCTCATTAGTTACATTGTGTTATTCTATAGTTATACACAATTTTTATACTGCCTATAATATAGGCTTGATAGAAGTAAGGAACAAAATTCGTTATTCGGTTTGGCAATAGAGGACACAGAATCTAACTGATTGACTAAACGCTGTAAAATATTTTGTATTTCTTTAGTTAAACAATAAATTTTATCAGGTGTACAAAATTTTTTAAGCCATATTATTTTTTACTTATAGACAATTTTTTGAATAATTAATTTAAAATAATTTCTGCTCTTTATATCCCCTGAAGTTGGGAAGTGAGTTGAGTGTGAACAAGTAAAGAATTGCCTGGAGGCCATTGATGATTCTTCTCTGAATCGGTATACTTGGGGAGCATATCGTCTGCGCTACTGTACTGGGGAACATAATAAACAGCGTGTAATGCCTCAGGTTTTCTTCTTATTCTCTTTTCTGCAATTCTTTTCACTCTTCCTATTCCGTTATTTGCAGATTATTCAGGTCTTAAATTGAATTAACTCAGTATCATTCAATATTACTCGCTGTTAAAAACTCGACGTTAAAACCACTACTCGATGTTAAAACCACTACTCAATGTTAAAATCACTACTCAATGTTAAAATCACTACTCAATGTTAAAATCACTACTCAATGTTAAAATCACTACTCAATGTTAAAACCATTTATTCAATGTTATAGTCACTTTGTAAATCTAAACATTCAGTCTTATACGAAATTATGAATTCTTGAGGCGTTAGGTGCAAGGGGGTGATTGAACATATCAGATGTAAGGCAAGGCACGCTAAAAGTAGACTTCTACGAATTAATGGTCTGGATAACCATAGTTATCTTGCTTTATCTGATTAGCCTTAACAATTACCTCCTCTTCCATATAGTGATAGAACTGTTCAGCGTTTACTTTGCATACGTGATATTTCTTATTATTTGGAAGTCAAGAAGTCGCCTTGAGAACCGATACCTTCTGATATTGGGAGTTAGCTACTTTTTCGTAGGGAGTTTTGACTTCCTGAGTGCACTTGCGTTCCACCACACGGGGACGTTTCCCGGATTTGGTATAAACCTGACTGCTCGGTTCTGTATCATTGCAAGATTCCTGGAAAGCACTTCTTTTCTGGTAGCTCCGCTGTTTTTGATACGCACTGGTGAGATTCAGGAGAGGAACGTCAAAACCCTTGAAAGCTCAATTTTTGCCTGGAAGGCATTTCTTGTATATGCGGTAGTTAGTGTTACCTGCCTGATTTCAATCTTTTTTTCCGAAAATTTCCCGGATTCTTATCTTCAGGGTTCTGGATTTACTCAATTCAAGGTAGCAAGTGGATACTTAATTTCTTTCATGCTTCTATGCTCACTTTTTCTCCTGTATATTGTCAGGGATAGGTTCGAAGAAAAAGTTTTTAGTTTACTCTCAATCTCCATGGTTCTAGCAGGCTTTGTGTCACTGTTGTTTGCATTCGACAGTCAAATGGGCGAGGCTCAAAGCAATATAGGTCTCTTCTTTAAATTATTGTCTTTTTATCTGGTCTATAAAGCAATCGTAGATATTGGGTTCGAAGAGCCTTGCAGTCTTTTCTTCAGGGAGCTTAAACACCGAGAAGAAGATTTCAGGCAGAAAGCCGTTTTCTTTGGGGACGAGTATGGTCATATTAGCAGAATGGTAGGTAAGAGATACCTGAATGAACATCGAAGTGCTAAGGAAAAAGACAATCCCAAAGATGGGCCAGACAGTTATAGTTCCTATATGCAAAATCTGCAGGGAATTGGATTTCAGTTTAATAAAGATTTTAAATTGATATTTCTCCATGGTCCTGTTGAGGAAATGACAGGTTATCCAAAGCAAGATTTCCTCTCGGGAAAAGTTGACTGGCAGCAAATAATAATATCTGAAGACAGCTCTGTTATTTCTAAAAAAGAGGATAAACTAAAGCTAAATCTTAATTCTATTGTTGAAAGCGAATATCGGATAAAGAAAAAAGACGGGGAGATAAAATGGGTTCGTGAGATTCTCCAGAGAATCTCGGATGAATCCGAAAGTTCTGGAAAGTTTCAGGGGCTGGTTTATGATATTACTGAATGCAAAATAGATGAAGAAGCTCTGGAAAAAATAGATAAAATTCGATTAAAAGAAGTCCATCATCGCATAAAGAATAACCTTCAGGTAATCTCATCTCTCCTCAGCCTGCAAGCAGAAAAATTCGAAGATAAAGAGGTACTCGAAGCCTTCAGGGAGAGCCAGAATCGAGTCGAATCTATTGCGATGATCCATGAGAGACTCCATGAGAGTGAAAATATGGATGCTTTTGATTTCTCAGACTACCTAAGAAAACTAACCACAGATCTTTTCAATTCCTATAATGTAGGAAACAGGAATATAAGCCTCAAATTAAGCCTTGAACAGGTTTATTTGGGCATGAATACTGCCATCCCTCTTGGAATTATTGTAAACGAGATTGTTTCAAATTCCCTGAAGCATGCTTTTCCCGCGGGAAAAATAGGCGAAGTCAGCATAAATTTTGGTAAAGCTGAAACTTTTGCCGCAAAGTACGAGACTTCATGCTCGGATAAATACTGTCTATATAAGGGAGACTATACGGATTATAAGGACTGTCTAAACAATAATTTCCGTTACATACTTACAGTAGCCGATAACGGTATAGGAATTCCCGAAGAACTCGACTTTCAAAACACCGATTCCCTGGGGCTCCAGCTTATAAATATTCTTGCCAAGCAAATAGGCGGGTGTATAGAGCTTAAAAGGAGTCCAGGAACAAAATATATTATCTGTTTCAGTAATGAAGGGTAATGAAGCCTTATTATTTCGAAATATCTGTCTGTCCTAGACTCTCCGTTTTGGAAAACTTTTTTCTTACCAAAAATTTTTCTTTTACCTTATCTAAGTAAAAAAGTCTATTTTTAGTTAGCTCTATTGAGGTGGCTCTATGAAGCGCAACACAATGGAATGGAAAGAAAAAAGAGCCAAGTTTCTAAAAGGTAAGACCTGTGAATGGTGCGGGTCTTCCGATTCTTTATGTATTCACATTCCCATAGCTTTTTCTCCGGCGCAGGTTAGCTCCGAAATTTACAGTGCTGCGTATACAAGGTTCAGGGAGGTTTACAGGCAGAGGAATCATAAGTTCGATCCTATCCCTACCGGCAAGCACCGTCACAAAAGCTATCCGTCCTGGCATAAAGCTGTACATAAAACCAAACCTGACCATCAGGCCTTGAAGAACAATTTATTGAAATTCTCCTTAAAGAGTCAGAAGAAAGTAATTTCAAGAAGCTTTATCATGAATGGCTAGAAGAAACCGGAAGTAAAGAATTAATTGACGAAAAAACTAAAAAAGCCGCGAAAGATTGCGAGTCTTTGACAAATGCGATTGTGCTCTGCAAAAGCTGCCATTTTGCAAGCCTCAGGGTATGAATCTCTGCCCTAAATGCAGGAGTAAGTATAAGTCCGTAAATTATGAAACTTGTTTTGCCTGCCTGACGAAAGAAAAGAGGAGTTTCGGGAAAGGCAAGATCGCTAAGCTCCCTGAAAATTCAGAGATTCCCTCTATGTTGCTCTTTTCATCCTATAATCTATACAATCATTTTCAAAAAAGGGCCCAGCCGCTTCCTCCACATACCCTGCAAGTTCCATTCTCAAAAATTCCGGAACCGTTACAAAGAGGACATACTATTGCAGGCTGAGCAACGAGTACATCACCATGTCCCCCGCAAGCTTCACAAATTCTGCCATTTGCGTACCCGGTTCCATGACAATGAAAGCATTTTTCCGGAGCGTATTCAGTGTCTATATAGCTATGAAGCATCTTATCACCTTTAAAAGGTATGATTACAGAAATATTGTCTCAAAAAATATTTTTGATACCTATTTTCATCTTTCTGGCTTAAAAGACCTTTCAAAAAGATAAAAAGGAAAAGGTTATAACTTAATTGCTGATTTTTTATATATTTCAGTATCAACAGGCGTTCTAATTTATACTTATAATCTATTTTAAATAAGAATTTAAGAACCGCATTGGGATCTTCTCTTTATACTATTTATTCATAAATTTCTACACAATAAAATAAAATAAAATAAAATAAAATAAAATAAATTATAATAAAATAATTCCTACATAATAACATAAAATATTACTCTTCATGTTTCCTACCGTTTTATATAACATTAAAAAAATAATATTTGCTAAAGGAGATGTTCTTAAACTGTGTCTGAAGGTGCAGGTTTTGAAACGGACGTTTCCTTAAATTTAGGGAGTTGGAATATGGTAGATAAGGATGATCTGGATTTTTTGTCAGCAAGTACGATAAAAGGGGGCAAGGTCGTCAATAGGGCAGGAGAGGACCTTGGGAAGATTGAAGAAATAATGATTGACCTTCAAAGTGGAAAGATAGCATACGCTGTATTGTCTTTTAGCGAATTTATGGGTCTGGGCAACAAATTTTTTGCTATTCCCTGGCAAATTCTTACCCTGAGGCTGCACGAACACGCTTTCTTACTTGGCATTACTAAAGAAACCCTGGAAAGGGCAGGAGACTTTGAAAAAGGAAACTGGCCTCTGACTCGTGAAGAACTCGCCGGAACATATATTTCCTACGGGTACCAGCCTTACTGGCAGGTACAAACAGGAATGCCGGAAGAGGCCGAATCTGAAAGGATGACCCGGATGGAAACTATGACAGGCAGGGATAATCTGGATTTTTTGTCAGCAAGTACGATAAAAGGGGATAAGGTTGTCAATAAAGCAGGAGAACACCTTGGGAAGATTGAAGAATTAATGATCGATCTTGAGGATGGAAGAGTAGCATACGCTGCACTATCTTTTGGTGGATTTTTGGGCCTGGGCAGTAAGCTATTTGCTATTCCCTGGCAGGCTCTTCAAATGAAACTGCACGATCACGCCATCCTGCTTGATATTCCCAAGGATATCCTGGAAAAAGCAGAGGGTTTTGATAAGGATCACTGGCCTGTAACTAACCGTGAGTGGCTTTCTGCAATGTACAGCTACTACGGGTACCAACCTTACTGGAAGGCCGAGAGAATAGAAAGTCGGCCAGGTAATCTCTAACTTTAATTATATGGCGGATACAGGCATCAATTTACTGTCAAATAGGGACGCTGCTAAATTTGGATATGAACATCTGCAGCCAAAAATTAAGCTTGATTAGTTGGGTTTATGGTAAAAATTTTACATTTTTTTAGACCCCTTGAAAAATGATTAGTTTTTTAAGGGGTATTAAATCTTATTTATTTAATCAAATATAGTGTAAATCCTTCTACAGTTTAAATACACTTATTTAATAACCTATTTGTTGTTTAAAGTACTTATCTATTTTAATTGGTAAATTAAACGTTTATTTGTCCTTACTTATAACATTGAATTTTGTATGGATAAAAATGATATCAGATGCCTTATTTATAAATATACAGAAATTGTAAATGAATCAAGTACTTATTTCGATTTTTTTCCTGATTTAAATGAGTATTATAAATTATTTATCTAAAAAATTAATTTTTAGAGAGTACCTTAATTAGAGAAACCCTAAATGCATACCTATTATTCAAAATAAGCATTGTATACCCTTAGATTTAGTACTGATTTGGAAGGGACCTTATTTTTTATAATTCATTTAGGACTTAAGCAGTTGAACTGAAGAATCAGCAGCATTAAACTATTAAATGTCTAAAATATGACTTTAATCCACAGTCTTTGAAGTAATTAATTTTGGTCTTCAAGTGTGTAAGTCCTATCATTGTCAGGTTTTACGGGTTAGATTATCTTTTTATGTCAAAAGCCTTGCAAGCAGAGATTTTTTAATTTCTACCGCATCGCTGGGACATAGTTCACGACAGCAATAACACAGGATGCACTTCTCCTCATTGATCTTAAAACTCCCATCTTCGAGTCGCTCAATAGCGTTGGGAGAGCAGTTTAAATAGCAAGCTCCGCAGTGAGTGCATTTTCTTCTGTTGATCCTGGGATAAATCTTATAGTATTTGCCAAGGGTGCGGGTAAGAAAGGAAGGGGCTGTACTGACTCCTCCACTTGATATTTTGAATTTCATTTTGACTTCTTTTAACGGAGTTCCGACTACAACAGGGCACTGATTTCCAAATCCTTTTTTCATGGCTCCTGCAGTCGTGGGAATTTTGAGGGGGTCAAAGCCTATCATTTCCGCAGCAACAATGTCCAGGGAAACACAGTCCTGGCTTGCCAGAATTACTCCGGAATTTACGGTTTTTCCATGAGAAGGTCCGTTTCCTTCCATGCCTATAACTCCATCCATAACTGCAAAGCTGGGCCTGACAACCGAATAAAGGTCGGCAACAGCTTCACCAAAAAGATCCCTTTTTCCAAGGAGATGTGCCTCTTTTCGGCACTTTAAAGGGAGAGTTCCGAAAAAGTTCTTGACCGCACCTGTATAGTAAGTAAGTTCATGAGTTTTTAATTTTGGGAGAGATATAACTACATCGGCTTCAAGGACAGGGTTTGCAATGTATAGTTTGTGGAATTGCAGGGGATCAGGGACATCTACCAGGGTAAAGCCTGCGGTTTCGAAATTTACTACCTTTGCTCCAGCTTTTCGGGCGGCTTCCTCTATACCTGAAGCTTTCAGGGCTTTTGAGGTGGTTCCTGGTCTTGATATCCCGGCTCCATCCCCTACAACAGGTCTTCCTCCTGCCTGAATCACAAACTTGCACATTGACGCTACAACTGAAGGATGAGTAGTTACTGCATTTTCAGGAGATGCAGCCGCAAGGATATTTGGTTTCAGGAGTACGCTGTCACCGGGACGGATTATATTCTCAAGGCCCCCGAGAAGCTCCAGAGCCTCAGCTATCGCTTTTTCTGTGCCAGAATAATCAGGGCAGTGGACTATGGATACTCTATTCACGGCTGGAGAATAAATGGGTTTATTATTGAATTTCTTTCCGGTTCAAGGATTTATCATCAAACTTTTTTCAGGTTCAATTAATCCATTTCTTCATTTATTTTGATCTTAATTTCTTATCTATTTTTGATCCCTATACTGAGATCTATTTCTTCAGCTATGCTTTCGAGTTCATCAAAAATTCTTTCCGAGTCTTTGCGCATCTCTTTCACCGCAGCTTTCAGGCTTCCCCCGCGGAGATATATCAGGCGTTTTTTTCTGTAAAGGAGACCTGAGTCATTAAGATTCCTTAGATGATGGTTTACTCTGGATATTTTCATCTCAAGGTCTTCAGCAAGGGCTTCAGAGGA
This sequence comes from Methanosarcina sp. A14, assembly GCF_001729375.1. Classification (NCBI taxonomy): domain Archaea; kingdom Methanobacteriati; phylum Methanobacteriota; class Methanomicrobia; order Methanosarcinales; family Methanosarcinaceae; genus Methanosarcina; species Methanosarcina sp. A14. The sequence goes on from NZ_LZPK01000296.1 coordinate 10,056, forward strand.
CGTTATTTCATCATTTGAGAGTCTATCCAGCAAGCTAAAAACTATCCTGGTGGCGGTATTTTCCGTATCTCTACCCGAAGAAAAGCCAAAGCTATCGCACAACCATAAAAGATCGTCTTCCAGACTTTTGACGTGCGGTTTTTCAAGATATCTAAGGATTATCTGTTGAACCATCAGTGTATATTTTACTAGATCTTGTATATATAGTTTTTTTGTATTTTATCGATATCATTTCGATTTTTTGAGAATCATCATTATTTTTCCAGTAACTTTTAAATATGAGTTCCGCATTATATGCAGATAGTCAAGCGCATGAGCGCTCAATATATTACCCAATCCCATACTGATTTATAGCTACCAGTTAATGTTCAGCTAACATGGGGTCACTTACACATAAGGAGGAACAACAAAGTGATTATCAAACCTATTGGCGAACGAGTCTTACTTAAGCACCAGAAGAAACAAGAAGTGACAAAAGGCGGGATCTATATCCCGGAGTCTGCACGGCAGGAGAAAAAGGAAGGTGTTGTTATTGCTGTAGGGACTTTTGAAGATGGAAAGGAGCTTCCCCTGAAGAAAGGTGACCGTGTGATCTACGGGGGGTATCAGTCAGACGAAATTGAAATTGACGATGAAAAGTATCTTTTTGTCGATTTCAAGGATATTCTGGCAACAATTGCTAAGGAATAATGTTGAAAGAGGCCTATTCTGAAGAACATAGGTATAAGTATGTTCCTATTTGATTCATGGAACTTATGAGTATTCCAAATTTGATTCGGGAAAATATTTAATTCTATTTGATTTTAATCCAGGTGAATACAGATGGCTTCAAAGCAGATAATGTTTGATGAAAATGCAAGAAAGGCACTTTTAAACGGTGTAGATAAAGTTGCAAACACTGTTAAGATCACTCTCGGGCCAAAGGGTCGTTATGTTGTACTGGATAAAAGTACAAAACCTGTGGTCACAAATGACGGTGTAACCATTGCAAAGGAGATTGAGCTTCACGACAAGTTCGAAAATATGGGGGCCAAGCTTGTCAAAGAAGTTGCTTCCAAAACTCAGGATAATACCGGAGATGGAACAACTACTGCAACTCTCCTTGCCCAGAGCATGATCCGGGAAGGCCTGAAAAACATCAGTGCCGGAGCAAACCCTATAGATGTCAAGAAAGGTATTGAGATAGCAACAGAAAAGGTTGTAGGCTATCTCAAGAGCAAGAGTAGTGAGGTAAAAGGTAAGGAGAAAATCGTACAGGTAGCTACAGTTTCTGCAAATAATGATGAAGAGATTGGCAATTTGATTGCCGATGCCATGGAGAAAGTCGGCTATAACGGAGTAATAACGGTTGAAGACTCCAAAACAATGGAGACCAATCTGGACGTTGTAGAAGGAATGCAGTTCGACAGGGGTTTTGTATCTCCTTATATGGCAACTGATTCTGAGAAGATGGTCTGCGAGTTTGAGGATCCGTACATCCTGATCACTGACAAGAAAATCAACAGCATGAAGCAGATCGTTCCTGTGCTTGAAAAAGTCGCCTCTGAAGGCCGTTCTCTCCTTATTATTGCTGAAGATGTCGATGGAGATGCTCAGGCTGCCCTGATCCTGAATATTATTCGTGGAGCACTGAGAGTCTGTGCTGTCAAGGCTCCAGGATTTGGAAATGAGAGAAAGGAGATGCTTGAAGACATTGCCGTGCTGACTGGTGGGCAGGTAATCAGCGAAGACAAGGGCATGAAGCTTGAGGAATTCGATGATTATATGCTCGGGAGTGCCAGAAAAGTCACAATTGATAACCACAAGACCATCATTGTGGAAGGCAAGGGCGATAAAGCAAAGATTAAGGACAGGGTCAAGCTCATTGAATCTCAGATTAATATTGCAGAGACGGATTATAAGAAGACCGAACTCAAAAAGCGCCAGGCAAAGTTAGGAGGCGGAGTTGCAGTAATCAAGGTGGGAGCTGCAACTGAAACCGAGCTGAAAGAGAAAAAGATGAGAATTGATGATGCTCTCAATGCCACAAAAGCTGCAGTTGAAGAGGGTGTGGTTATAGGGGGCGGAATAAGCCTTTTCCGTGCAGCTGCCGTTCTGGACTCCCTGAAACTTGAAGGCGACAGAGATATAGGAGTAAAAATAGTCCGGAGAGCTATCGAGGAACCTGTACGCCAGATAGCTGAAAACGCAGGCAAGGAAGGTGCTGAGGTCGTTGCAACCATCAGGGCTGAACCCCGCGAACTTTTTGGGTACAATGCAAAGAAAGATGTCTTTGAAGACCTCTTTGAAGCAGGCGTTATCGACCCCACAAAAGTAGTCAGAAGCGGCCTCCAAAACGCTGCTTCAATTGCTGGAATGGTACTTACAACCGAAGCTCTTGTCACGGACTTCAATGACGAAAAGGACGAAAAAGCAGCTACGATTATTATCTAATTTTAGCTTTTTCCTTTTTTCCTTTTTTCAGAAAAAATATCTTCATTCTTTTTAGAGCCAAAAATCTTAGGTTTGGCTTTTTCACCTTTGAGTAAGTTGATTTCACTCGAAGCTTCTGGTTATCTTCCATGAGGAATTCAACCTCTTCATTCTGTTTTTCAATAATAGGAACCAAAATACGAAAAGCTTTGGCATATCTTTCATTTTTAATTTCATCTGGATTGGTGTCCAGTGAAGACAGCATTTATTTTAAAGCTTCGAGTTCCATTTTTTCACTCCAAAATATGATACGGAAAAATGGAACAACTATTATATTTGTTCGGTGGTTGAACCTCCATTGAATTCGAAGAGGACACATAAATGTGTTAAAATAGAAAAGAATTACGAATAGTGAAAATTAATAGATGTATAAAAATAGGAGAGAATTAAGGACAGACAATAGTATCAAACAGCCCTACTACTAATTCTGCCAATTCTTTACTTTTTTCAGTTGAGGTCATCAGAGTATCGGCACGAGAAGCACGGCAACCAAGTCTCTCAAATGCGAATTCGTCCGCCTGATCCCGCTCATCGAAAACAAAGACGTCCAGGAAGTCCTGATAATATTCAGCAACCCCCATTGATGAGACCTCAAGCCCGCATGCCTGCATGAGTTTCCCGGCAGGTCCGCTTACAGGGGCATTGCCAATTATTGGGCTAACTGCTACGACCTTTTTCTTTTTTAGCAGATCTTTCATGCCTGGCAGGGAAATTATAGGCCCTATACTCGTGATCGGGTTACTTGGTCCTATAAGGACTTTGTCGTCATTTTCAAGGGCTTCGAGCACCTTTGGAGAAATCGAAGCTTCGGAGATTCCCGTTATATCAACACCCAGCACTTCGGGTTCTCCATGTTTTCCGATCCAGAAATCCTGAAAATGTAGAATTGCCTCAGGAGTTTCTATATAGGTAGAAACAGGATCATCAGACATGGGCAAAATCTTTGCATCAATCCCTAAAATGGACGCAAGCTCTAAAGTCGCATCTGTAAGGGATGTTCCATTCCGGATAAAGTTCGAGCGAATAATATGGTTTGCTCTATCACAGTCTCCAAGCTTCATGCTTTCGGTAATACCCAGTTTCTGCATACGTTCATAAGTCAGAAAGGTGTCGTCTTTTATACCCCACCATCTTTTTCGGTCGATCTGGTCTGAGAATAAATAGAGTACTGTGTCCAGGTCAGGACAAATCAGATTCCCCGAAACCCATAGGTCTTCGGCAGTGTTTACAACAACGTTCATTTCCTTCGCTGGGAGGATTTCCTTGAGTCCGTCAAGGAGCTTTGGAGTTCCGGTACCGCCTGAAAATATAATCATGATAATACCATATCCGGCTTTCTTTTAAACTTTCGGGTAGCAGGGGTTTCTGCAAAATCTACCGTATCAGAGTAGTAGTAACAACAATATATAATGAAATCTGTCTAAAGAATAATGAAGGTTGTCCTTGATCCTGTACATGGTTACATCGAGCTGGATGATTTAGTTCAGGATCTTCTTTCTACTCCCCAGATGCAGCGCCTGAGAAGGATCAGACAGCTTGGATTTTCAAACCTTGTCTACCCGGGAGCAAACCATTCGCGTTTTGAACACTCTCTTGGAACCATGCATCTGGCCTCAACGCTAACTAGGAGTCTAGATTCGATTGAAGATGACAAGAAAACCGAAATAAAAGCTGCTGCTCTTCTGCATGATATCGGGCATGGACCTTTTTCTCACGTTACCGAGAATGTAATTGACAAATATACGCGGCGCAGACATGACGATGTAAAGGAAATCCTGGGGAAAGGAGAGATCAGAGAAGTCCTGAACAAATATGGAATTTCTCCCGGAAACCTCGTAAAACACATAAAAGGAGAAACTTCTCTAGGGCAAATCCTTAGCAGTGAGATTGATGTGGACCGAATGGACTATCTTGTTCGAGATGCCCATTATACAGGTGTATCCTTCGGCGTTGTGGATTACAATCGCTTGATAAAGAAGATGAATTTTCATGAGGATAGGCTTGTTGTAGATTATGGTGGGCTAAAAGCTGCCGAATCACTTCTGGTCTCACGTTTCTGGATGAATACATCGGTTTACTATCATCATGTAACCCGGATTTCGGAAGCTATGTGTTCCAGAGCAGTGGAGTATATGATTGAAAATAATGAGCTTGACCCATTCAGACTCAGGTACATGGACGATATAGACCTTATTGCATCTATGAGAAACGCAACCGGGTATGCAGGGGAACTTTCACGGCTGCTTGATGCCCGTAAACTCTATAAACGGGCCTTATATGTAGGTCTGGCAGACGTAGGAAAAGCTGTACTGAGGCACCGTGACCGAATACGAAGGGTAGAAATAGAAATTGCAGAACTGGCCGGGGTTAGTCCTGAGTATGTGCTTGTGGACATTCCTAAGACACCTGAAATGCTGGAAATGCAGGCCATGATAAAAACTGACCACAAAATGATTCCTCTTAATGAGGCTTCCCATTTCGTATCTATCCTGAGGGAAGCCGATATGGATAACTGGAGAATGGGGGTATATAGCCCGAAAGAGCACTGTGAAGCTGTGGGAAAGGCTGCCAGAGACTATTTTGATGTTAATAAATCCCTTAAACAGTTTAAATTAAGTGATCTCTAAAGTAGAATAGATAAAAGAAAAAGAAAATCTCAAAAAATAATTTTAAAAAAGAAAATTTTAAAAAAGAAAATTTTAAAAAACGTAACGGAAAACCGGATTTTCCTTGAAATTTTAAGGGTCGAGGTAGGAATTTGTTTCAGATTAAACGGAAAGTGGGAAAAATTGAGATCGTACTTGATGCAAAAAAGGTAGGAGAAGATTATCTTCTGACCCTTACAGGCGGAGAGGAACATGTGGGAGCTGTTGCCGTAGGGCTTTTTGATGAGAAAAACCAGAGAGCAAGTTCATCGGTGATAACAATGCCCGGCCACAGGGAGGAATATCTTGCCTTGGATGGGGCAAGGCAGGTGAGCAGGGTCACAAAGAATACCTCGGTGTTTGTTGTCGGTATACACCAGGATGATATCAGCCCTGAAGAAATAAAAAACATAGTTTCAGCCGCAGGGAAAATGGTGGAAAACTTCATTTCTTTTTACAAAAAAGGTGACGAACTGGAAGAGCAAGATAAAGATTTGAAGCAACGGCATGAGATGAATACTAGAAGTAAAGCATAAGATGAGTACGAAAATAACAGTTAGAGATAATTATGGAAATAACTGCATAGAGAGAATAATGAAAATAACAGCATAGAGAGAATAATGAAAATAACAGCATAGAGATGAGTTAAAGTATCAGCAGGAACATTAACGGCAGGATAAAATGGAGATAACGGTAGGAATCAGTGGAGCTTCAGGGGTTCAGTACGGAATTCGACTTCTTGAAGTACTGGCGGAAAAAGGAATTAAAACTCATTTGGTTTTGACGGATGCCGCAAAACAGATAATCGAAATTGAAACTGATTATATTCCAGAGACAGTGGAAAAACTCGCAACATGGAGCTATGCCCAAAAAGATCTTTCAGCACCAATAGCCAGTGGCTCCTACAGGACAGGGGGAATGGTTATCGCCCCTTGCAGCATGAAAACTCTTGCAGCCGTTGCAAATGGAATATCCGATACTCTTCTTACAAGAGCTGCAGATGTTTGCCTTAAAGAGGAAAGAAAACTTATCCTGATGACCCGGGAAACCCCGCTTAATCTCATACACATCGAAAATATGCTCAAAGCTAAAAAAGCAGGAGCAAGTATCCTTCCCGCTTGCCCGGGGTTTTATTCGAGACCCAAAACTCTTGAAGACCTTGTAGATATTATGGTGGGAAGAACTCTTGACCTGTTCGGGGTCGAAAACGAGATTTATCGGCGCTGGAAATAATGAAAAAATCCTCAGAGAATCCGAAAGAAATTCAAAATTCTGGAAAGCTCAGGCAGAAGGAGCTTGGATTTTTCTGAAATATTTTCCAGAGAAAGCATGACAGATCCATGTTCTAACGAAAGCTATATAAAGGATAATCCCCTTTGAAGGGAAGTACCTATTGGGATAGTAGGGTAGCTTGGTCCATCCTCGAGCGTTTGGGACGCTTGGACCGCGGTTCAAATCCGCGCTATCCCATTTACATATTTTTTAAATCTTTTCTATTTCGAGTCGTCTTTTCCGAAATTTGCATTGCTTTCTGTATCTATGAATCTCTCATACTGTTTTTATATCGTAGACATGTGTTGTTGATCACATTTCGCAAAATAGGATAATCTATTTTTTGGGCAAACTTAAGTATAATTGTTCACCTTGCAATTTAACTGAGTTTACAATTTGGTTTTTTATTTAATCTGCCCTGAGTTGAAATTCAAAAGACATATTTTTAATTTTTGTGTCTAAAGGCACTGCAGTTCCTACACGGATTATGTTATTCAAGCCAAATCTCCACTAAAACAACATCAAATAAAAAATTTTTATAAAACTAATGAACAAAATAAATATGTTTAAAAATCAGTATTGGATATTACTTATTACTTTTATTTTGTGGCAAAATAATAAATTGAAGAAACACAGTTTAACAGGTTGTCTTAAGGCTGTGTTTTTTTTATGATTGGGATAAAAAGCAGTGCTACGAATTTGCTGTAACTCAAATGTCAAATTTTTCCATACTGTATAAAAATAGATACTCTGATGTTGTATTTTTCCCAGAAACCTCTTAAAATTTGTACTTGTTGAAAGGGGGTATGTCGTGAAAATTTCTAAAAGTGTTATACATCTATCAATAATTTTTATATTTCTGGTGATCATGACATCAAGTGTAGCAGTAGCTTATAGCTTGGAAGCTGAAAAGTTAACAAAAGTGGCATCCAATGTTGCGCTTGATTCAAATCCGGTTTGGTCTCCGGATGGAAAGGAAATTCTTTTCTCACGAGAAAACGGGCTGTATAAGGTTTGTTCGGATGGCACAGGAGAAAAGCAACTCACCTCTACAATGGGAAAGAATTTTACATCCGGTTACGCGTGGTCTCCGGATGGAAGCAAAATTTCATATATTGAAAACAGATATGATGACGCTATGGGTCCCAGAAGTGATTTATGGATAATGAATTCAGATGGGACAGGAAAAAAACAATTGCTTGATACTATTTGGTACAGATATTATTATATATATACCTGGTTTCCTACAAGTTCAAAAATACTCTACGCTGAGATTTATGAAGAGATTGGTGGTTCCTATTGGAAAATGAATTCCGATGGATCTAATAAATATAACTTAGGAAACATGGGCATTGCTGACGGTATCGCCCTATCCCCCGATGCGTCAAAAATAGCAATTTGTGGACACGGTCCAGCTGACATTGACTACTATATTAACATTGGAAAGGTAGGTAAAGATTTTACCAGTCTTCGTTCTGGATTAATTACTCATCAAACTCAGTCCAGACAGTCACAGATTTGGTCTCCAGATGGTTCAAAAATAGTATACTATGCCGGGGAAAACGAGTCCTATTGTGAAGATGAACACTCTGAAATTTATACTATAAAAGCCGATGGTACTGGTAAAACTCAACTCACTTCAGATTCGGCAAATGATAATTCCCCTGTGTTTTCACCTGATGGAAGTAGAATTGTCTTTGTGTCAGATAAAGCTGGAAGTGAAGATATCTGGGTTATGAATGCTGATGGAAAAAACAAAGTTCAGTTAACATCAAACTCAGCATCGGATTTATTTCCTGTATGGAGTCCAGACGGCAAAAAACTTGCTTTTTGGTCTGATCGGGGAAGAAGCAATAGTATCTATATTCTGACCCTAGACAATGCGAAACCACCTGTTGCTGCTTTCTGTGCATCCTCTACTTCAGGAAGTGCTCCTTTGAAAGTCAGTTTCACGGATATGAGTACAGGCACACCAACTTCATGGAAATGGAGTTTTGGAGATGGAAAAATTTCAACACTCCAAAATCCTGTGCACATCTATAGTCAAGCAGGAAAATATACGGTTAGTTTGACAGTAAAGAATGCAGCAGGAACAAATATGAAAACAATGACGAAATATATAACTGCAAAAACATCTCCTGTAAAACCGATTGCTGCATTTTCAGCTTCTCCTAGATCAGGAAAAGCTCCTTCAACTGTTTCATTTAC
>NZ_LZPK01000297.1:0-3173 GCF_001729375.1 Methanosarcina sp. A14
TTTATTATTTTTTATTATTTGTTATTATGTTTATTATCTGCATTTTTTATGATATCTATCATCTGCAGTTTGCAGTTAATTCTGCATTCTTTCAAGTTGTTTCTCCACATTGTCAGGTTCTTATACTGCTCTTATAATCGAAATCGGTTCTCTTAAGGTAAATCGGTTTTTAATATAAATATCTTCTTAATATATATACAATGTAGTAAACCCTGAGTTTGCCGACATTTTTATATATTACTATGTATATAATATGACTTCGTCGCATTGTATAGGTCCTTGCACGAGGTAATGGAAAATCCTGACTGTGAGTGTATAGACAACCCCAATGCGGTACATTGATAGTGTGACACTGCCCTGCACGAGGGTAACTGAAAGTGACTGCGGAAAACCAGAGGATGAGCTTTCGGAGTTAGTGCGCAAGGGCTACAGCACTATTTTCTCCGTCTTTTAAAAACTCTTTCCAGACGTTCTTTAAACAATGAACCTAAACGTTATTTACTTTAAATTTTACTTATTTGAGCCATTCTTTGTTTAAAATCTTATTTGCTTGAAATTTTATTTGTTTAAGCTTTTACTTGTTTAAAATTTCATTTGTTTAAACTTTTAATCTTATGTTGTTATTGTTTCCTATTATTTCTTTAGTTTCTTTACTTTAACGGATCATCCCGTTATTGATTTATATAATCCCTCCAGAAAGGTAAAAGATATGTCCTTCGAAGAGGCAATAACAGATCTGGGTTCCGGTGTAATTGTTGATATAGAGGTTACTCCAGGCTCCAGGTCGATTTCGGTTCCAAGTGGTTATAATGAGTGGCGCAAGCGAATTGAAGTAAAACTAACCAAAAATGCCCAGAAGGGAAAGGCAAACGAGCAACTGATAGAATGCCTTGCTGAACTCTTCGCAATTAACAGTTCTAATATTAGTATAAACAGTGGGGCAACAAGCAGTAAGAAGTCTTTATTGTTAAAAGGAGTTTCATATCAACAGGCAGTTTCAGTTTTTGGAGCGCATTTAATAAATAACCCCAAAATTTAAAAACTACATTTAAAAATAACCGAACTTCAAGAGTAACCTCCTTATCTCCTGATAAGTGAAATGCCTATGAGTAAACTGCAGTTCTCTTAAAGTTTTAATTACTAAAAAGGTTGCAGAAAACGTGTCTGATCTTGAAATTTACAGAAAAAGGCTTGAAAGAATTGAAGAGTTGCTCTCGGAACTCTCTGAATATTCTGGAAGGGGAGCAATTATTATTGTTGAAGGAAAAAGAGACGTTCTTTCACTGAAAAGACTTGGAATTGAAGGCAATTTTGAACTTGCAACCCATCAATCTCTTTTTAATTTCTCTGAGAAAATTTCTCGGCTTGGTAGTGAAGTAGTTATACTAACTGATTGGGACAGACGAGGTGACATCCTGGCTATAAAACTTTCAGAATACTTTCAGAGTTTCGGTTTGAAACCCGAACTTGAGATCCGAAACAAACTCCGACTCATCTCTCAGAAGGAAATTAAAGATGTAGAAAGCCTGTACACTTATGTTTCCAAGCTGAGATTGAAAACTGGCTCCTGTTCAAAGTAGGATTTCCAATAAGTCTAAATATTAAAAATGAAATTTAAAGGTCAAGTTCATAAATTAATATTAAAATTAATATTCTAGCCACTATTAAAAACAAACACTAAAGTTATCATTAAAACCAAATATTAAAGTTAACATTAACAATTGACGGACTTGGCTTATTCTTTATTAGGTTCTGCTTTCTCTTGAATTATCTCCATACTCTGTGGAGCCTTCTGATGGTTAAATGTTCTATCGAATTCCGGATACTTCGGAAAATTACCAGCCAGCTCTTCAAACATTTTGTGTCTTGGACTGATGATGATTATATGAGCAGGAGGATGAATTTTCTTCAGTCTACTAATTGCCGCCCCTGCATGATTATTCAACTCCACCAGTGCTGCAGAGTTGCATTTTGACTTGAGGGATACGCCCATTACACTAACAAGAAGTTCATCAGCATAGTTTGGTTCTATGCATTTTGGAGTAGCTGAAAATTGAATATGTCCGTATCTTTCTAGATCATGTAAGGCTATTTTTACTTTATCCGAGTCGTCTGCTCGGACTAGCGCGAATGATTTCATTTTTTACACACCACCAATATACTGAAGTTATCCCCATTTTGATATGGATTTACCCCTATAATAAACTTTGTGTATGAAAGATGCTGAACAGCCATATTTTCGGACATTCTGGCCTCTGATGATCTTTTTATCGCTTTTCCGACGCTATATATGGTCTGGTCCCCAGGCTGTAAAATTTCATTTCTCTTAGCTAAGAGATCTTCAAAAATTATAAGGGTACCTTGCAATTTCTTTTTTCAGATGTAGTATACGCTTCCAGATAATGAAGTCGTGTATTCTATACTTATATTCATCGTATATATATTCGTTTTGAAATAATATCTCTCAATGAGAAAGTTTTATTTCTTAAGTAAGAAAGCTTCTTTAATCTTCTCTTTTACAGATGTTTTTATCTGAATTCTGCCCTTTTTATATATATATATTATGAAAACAAATTTCATAAGAATATACTATTAATTTTCAACTTTGATATAATTAAAACTATAGTAATTTTATCTATTATATTACACTGTATCTATTATATTACACTGCTCAAGGTTAATTGCCAATTTTATGGAGTCTAAAATAAATTTTTAATAAGGTAGAGACTTATTTCAGGTAAATTTAAAATATGAATATTTTAACAAACTTGCGCTCCTGATATCAAGTCATCAGATAAAATTTCCAGAATTTAAATCCGAATTAGATCTCACAAGTTAAATATTATATAAAATATTAAAAATATATATTAAAACTAAACTATCAAAAATAAAATGTTATTTGATAAAATGCCATCTTTTATCTAGGACTTCTCTATATCATATACCGAAATAGCTAGCGTATAATAAGGTATCAAAAGGTATTGCACAACTATGTTCTCTTTCTTTTCGTCGTGTTTACTTCATAAATGCAGCGGAAGAATTAATACATCTTTAGAATTATGGATATACCCTTGATTTAAAGAAAAAATGATCTTTAATTTATTTCTGATATTCAATTTAAGTTCAGTGCTTTCAATAGTGAGTCTCATCATTTGTAATTCAATGATAAGATG
>NZ_LZPK01000298.1:0-2397 GCF_001729375.1 Methanosarcina sp. A14
AATCTGAAAAAGATGAGATAAAAACTTATGAGACAGGTGAAACTGGTGATGAGATCGAATCTGAAAAAGATGAGATAAAAGCTGGTGAATCTAAGACCGAATCAGAAAACGATAAGATAAATGTAGATATTCAACCTAATGCAGAAACTAAAGTTAATGAGACAGATAAAGCTGGTGAACATGAGATGGGCAAGCCAGAACTGAATGGTTTAGAACAACAATCTGAAAACGATGAATATGGCTCAGGAAACACAATGGCTCTATCATCAAGAGAGATAGCGGATGTATTAAAGAGGAGATATCCAGGGCAAGTTAGTTCATCAACTATTCCACCAAATGACGCAAAAATGGTTCATATGGCTGGTGAAAAACATCCAATAACTGGAATTGTATATGATTTAAAAGGTTTTCCAATTTTTGATGACGTTGCTGTATTTGACACAAGAATTCCAGAAAATATTGCTTCGAAACATGATAGTGAAGCCCATAAAAGAGCTGCAACTAGATCACTTCGAAAATCACTTCAAGATCCTGATCAAAAAAGAAACGCTAGTCTGACAAGCTTTACTCCAGAACAATTGAGTGCAATAAAAGGAGGAAGAGCCCAGATTCCTGGTTTTACATGGCACCATCATCAAGACTTCTCGAGGATGCAACTTGTCCCAACAGAAGAATACCATAAGAGAACAGGACATGTTGGTGGTGAGTATATGAGCAAACAATAATTAGGCTCTTCGTCGTTTCAGATGGGTAGTTTGAAATCTAACTTTCCTAATTTTAGATAGATATTAGTAATAAAATACTGAGTGTTTCGATATCCTCTAGCATTTCTTTTTATCAACTGTACAATACTGTTAATACCTTCCACAATTCCGTTAGTGACTCTGGAATCAAAGTAGTTTAGAATTCCATCCCAATGACTTTTAATGGTTTTAGCAACCTCAATTATTGCTTCTAATCTGCTATGAGTTGCCCAAAAATACCACTTTTTTAGATATTGTTCAGCTTCCTCTCGGCTTTTGTATTCCCAGAACTTTCTAAGACTTTCTTTTATATTATATGCTCTGAATGTATCCAGTTTTTGATTTTGGAGTTTTAAAAGCCTTTTTCTCTGTTTATCAGTTAGATTTTCCTTGTTCGTAATCCATATGAATTTGGTATTTTTGAGTTCCTTTGTTTTTTTTGTTCTTGTATCCTTACTTCATTTAATCCTTCATTCATCGCTTTCATCACATGGAATTTATCGAATGTAATTTTTGCATCTGGAAATTCTATAGAAATTCCACTGATATATGAGGGAGACATGTCGCAACATACCGATTTAATGTTGCTTTTGTTTCCATTATGATCTTGCAGATCTTTGCTAAAACTGGTAATAGTTGAAGAGTCTTTTCCTTCACAAGCAAATATTACTTTTGAATCTTTTATATCAACAACAAGAGTTATGTATTCATGTCCTTTCTTGCATGAAGTTTCATCTATACCAACAACACATACATCCGATAAATCCTCTTTAGACCTTGCATTGTCAGTGTAATGGTTTATGACTCTCCAAAGCTTTTTGTCATATTCTCCAAGCAACTTCCCAATTTGTAACACTGGCATTCTTTTTGATAGCTCCAGGATCAGAGCTTCCATTCGAAGAGTAAAGTTGCTTTTTTCGCGAGCCCATGGAACTTTTATTTGAAGAACTCCACAATTTTCACATTCTATTCTTGGAATTCTACAGTGCAAATATGTAGAATATTGAAAGTAGTTAATATGCCGTAACACTTTTTCCTTAGTATCATAAGCTGAGCAGTTTGGTTTGCCACACTTAGGACAGGGAAATTTGGAACCACGTTTAAAATCAATCCAAATATTAAGTTTTTCAGATGTTAAATCAAATTCAGCATTGGTTATTTGCCAAGGTTCTTTGACATTCAAAGGTATTTCAAATGTTTTTTCACAAATGGGATATCAAACTCCTGCAGTTATTTTTATCAAATATTATAATACCTATTTATATTGTATTTTTAATATAAAAACATACCCATCTGAAACGACGAAGAGCCAATAATTAAGGCAAAACAGCGTCATGCTGCTATGTATGAGCCCCTAAACTGCCAGTTTTTTTCGCCTCCTCATAGGACAAAGGGGTAATGCTGACAATTTACTTGTATGTAAACATGCTTCTATACTTTAATAGTTCCTAGGTGTAAATTTTAGAATATTTCCTGTTGTCCAGTGACCTCATTATCTCAGCATAACTAGAATTTATCTCTTCATTTGTCTGTAAGTTTATGCCTGTTTCTACCTTTAAAACCCTAATTTGACAGATTCTGCTAATTAATACAGTATTTTCTTACACAAAACACGTTGTATCGACACATTACATTTTGGTAAACTGAAAAATGT
>NZ_LZPK01000299.1:0-2670 GCF_001729375.1 Methanosarcina sp. A14
TTCCCTTAAATGCAGTTCCCCTAAATGCATTTTCTCCTAAATACAGTTTCTTAAAATGCAGTTCCCCTAAATGCAGTTTCTTTAAATACAGTTTCCCTAAATACAGTTTTTTTAAATACGGCTTCTCTTAGATACAATCTCCTTAAAGGCGCTTTTCATTAAAAGTACGATTTAAAAAGTACGGTTTCCTTAAGGCATAACTCTTTTAAGGCTTGATAAAATTGGTGTCTACTATTTCTCACTAAGACTCATAGCTCGAGGCATTGCCTGAAGGTAAGTCCCCTTATTTAAACCTCCAGCTTCTTATCGGACTAAATTTCAAGCCTCTAATCTGACTAATTTCAAGTTTCTCATATGATAGTACCCGGATATTCATTAATCCAGGCTTTGATTTTGATCATTATTGAGTTTTGAAAAATCAAAGTTATTAAATAAATTCTATTTCTCCCGACGGCCCGTCTTTGCCTTTGCCTCGGTTTTCGTACTCTGGTTCATTTTCGTTTTCCGGAAGATGCTTCAGGTACTCCTGTATCATCATGGGAAAAACATTTGCAGGTACAAAGCGAACTCCAAGCTGTTCAGCCCACTTTTCAATCCCGTAATCGCTTGCAATTACTGCGGCATCAAGCTCCTTGGCAAGGATAAGAACATCAATATCAGGAGCACTATCAAGAATCCCATATCTCAGGGCAGCTCGATATTTGTTCCGGAATTTGCCAATGATCCCTCCAATTACTTCCCTCTCAACCTCTTCCTTATACTCTTTTTTCTTGTTTTGTGGATTTTCCATAAAGAGGCATTCAGTAGCTGCCTCCCATATCGCGTCCTCAGCTACTCCCATTCCCCGGTTAATTCTTTCCCGCATATAGGCAACATATTCATGAAAGATCTGAGAAGTTACGCTAACTCTATACCGGTCAGGAGATTTTTTTACAAGCCAGGTATCTATTTTAGCCACGACCTCCCTGTCACAGCCGTTGCGGCTTGCAAATTCGTACATCTCTTTATATACTGACGGATAGGGCACGTAGCAACTTATCCCGAAATGCAGACGAGCATCGGCTATCAGGTCAAGAATCGCTTTCATTCCCTCGCAAAGGGAAGCATAGCCCATAACCTCACGCGTCTGCAGGTCCGTTAATGCTGTAGTATCCAGCACAAATCTCTGCTTAAGCATTTTTTCGAACCCTTTTGAGTAATCTTCGTTATCGTCTTATGTATTGATCAAAGATGAATAAAATTCTTTGTTTTATTCCCTTTATTTTCTTCCTTTATAGCTTTTAAATTAGTAACTTCTTTTCTGTTGCTTGATAACCTCCATTCTACTTACTACTTTTATTTTGTTTGCTTAATGATTTCAATTCTGTTTGCTTCACAACTTTATTATGACCATTAAGCACTTTCATGAAGATAATACTGTATTTTTATTTTTCTTTTGTTTATTTAGTCCGCCATTTATTCGGGAAGCCCCCTACTCTTTGATCAAAAGAAATAACTGCAGATAATTTTAATACACATATTTTATTTTTCTTCTGATTGTGTAGTCCACCATTTATTCGGGAAACCCCCTAACTTATAGATCAAAATCAATAACTGTATATAGCTTCAAGACCTATATTTTAATAGGGAAGTTTAAAACCAGAGACTAGAAAGCGGTTTAAAGTGCATTTTTGTAAAGTGTCTTCTAATGTTGTTTCGATTCAAATACGAAAAATATTTTCGAGACGACATTATAAAAAACGTTTTTTTGTTAATCCGTATTGTTTGCTTTTCCAGCTCTGGATCGATCTTCTCGAGGTTGATATGCTGGCAAGACAACGTCGGCAGGTAAAACACAGCTTAACGGTGTGAAAAACAGCCCGATTCGTTATGAATATGAGTAATAAGCTGAAACTGGGGAATATGATTTGAGTGCAAACACGGAGACATTGAAGCCTTGTGTAGGCTCAGCACAAGGTTTGGTGAGAAATCCTCTGGACACAGGAGGCAACACAATGAAAGAGCATTGCAATATTTGTGGTCGGGAACTGCTGGAAGATGTACTGGTTGTGGACACCAGCCTGGATATGAAACCAATAAAGTTCAAAGAGGTTCATGGAGATAAGTCCGATCTGATATGCATTGAATGTGCAATTGATTCGGTTGAGAATCCACCTTTCGTATGTTCGAGATGTGGCCAACCAATCGAATTTAATGAAAAATTCTATGTATTCAGGGAGGCAACCACAAAACCAGGTGGCCCCAAAGTTAACTTTGAAGAAACATGTCTCGATGACAAACACATCTGCAGCACATGTTTTAATGAGATCATGAACCCTGAGAGTGAAGCAAAAAGGGCCTAAATGGAAAAACCCTCTGTAAACATCATTCAGCCTTCCAAAACTTTGAATCATTGGACAAGAATTGGGTTTCAGTTCCTGGAAAATCTCGCCAAGATAATACAGAACTGATTTTTCAGTTCTGTCACCCGCTTTTTCTAATTTTTTTGTTTTTAGTGTATTTCTTCTCTATTTGTTTAGAACTTCCTGTTTAGAACTTTTAGCTTAAAAAAATAATTTTTGGAAATTTTTAAAGGAATTTATCTGCGATGCGTGGACTTTAATTTTACAAAGCATAAATATTAATCTTATAAAAATAGATAATATTGACTTAATAAGCGCAATCTGATAT
>NZ_LZPK01000300.1:0-2236 GCF_001729375.1 Methanosarcina sp. A14
AATGAAGAATCACAAAGAGCACATAAAATGTTCTCATTAAGAGCTTTTCTTAGACTGTAATTTCAAAGAATCAAAAGTGGAATATTTTGGTTTGAGCATGCTATAAAAATTAGATTTCGTACAGTTCAAAAAATAAAAACCCTCAGTATTGCCTGTAACTCTTACCATGGCTGCCTATCCCCTCTCCATTAAGCGCCCGCAACGAAATAACCTATGCAACTTATAATTTATTGTAACTTTGATTGGCGACCTTGATAGTGAAAATCAAAATGTTCAATCGCGAATATGCATAGGTTATTCTGTAACGGGGCTTAAGACTCACTTACCCGAAAATGAAGTACCCGGAAAATGAGGCACTGACAAAAGGGTGTTCTATAGTTATCTGGCTATGCCAAATTGCTTTCTAACTTTTTAATTTCTTCTTCTGTTCTGGAATACTCATTTTTGAGTCCTATAAGCTTCCTTTGCAGTTCGTTCTTCTTTAGCCTAGCTTTATCCCGCTTCTCCCAGAAGATGGTACCCAATTCCGATTGACTTTTTTCATCTATATATACCACCGTCCAAGATATAGACCTATCTGGATATATAAGCAACGAGCTTAACCATTTATATTAATTAGGTGATTTTGAATCGTCTACATATAGAGGGTAGATGTTCTCAGGATAAAATCCCAAAAGTGAGTTTTGATCGTGAATCAAACGCAAAATCATGAATATATTTTTGAAACTTTACTAATTTAATGGTAAAATTGGTTTTGGGATAAGATCAAAGTGTAGAAGCATTTTTATTTGCAGGAACAATGATAATCTAGATAGATAGACCCTGTAAGTCTACTAAAACGCTTATTTTTATTCCTTTTATTTTTTGTGCTCATAGTAATCGATATTCCCCTTTTTTTAGCCGGAATATCCTTTGTATCAGTAAAGTCACACAGCTAGAGCTTCATTCAATACTATATTCAAACTTTTTACCTAACTTTTCTCCCGTTCTATTCGAAATCTTTTTATTCATGCATAATAAACTTTATTAAATTTATAATGTAAGTTCTGAATATAATATTAATTTGATTGTTTCAGTTCCAAAATAATTCACTAATACTTTTAATTCACTAATACTTTTAATTCACTAATACTTTTAATTCACTAATACTTTGAGTGCTTCAGAAAGGATTATTATGAAAAAGACACTGGGTAGTCATATTTTCGAGGATGTCCCAATCACTTCAATGGCTATTGTTTTGGTATTATTTACCATTTCTCAATTGCAACACCACTCAGTTTTTCCTGATGATTGGTTTCCTTCTCAATTTGCAGTTTCATCTTTCATGATTCTTTTTTGTGTGTGGATCTTAAGTGAAATTATAAACTTTCTTTTTAGCAGGAAGAATTCTCAGACGACAAATAAAGATAAAGGTTCTTGTTGGGTCATTATCGCGATGGTCTGGTCAGTACTCTTTATTGCTTTTACATTACGTGGTTCTGAAACAGGAATATTCGGCGGAAATTCCCAATATTCGGGACTTGTTTTGATTGCGGTTGGTATTATACTCCGCAAATGGTCAATCTGGATTCTGGAAAAGTATTTTACTGGACAGGTACAGGTTCGTGAAAAAGCAAAGCTCGTAACAAATGGACCGTATAGCTATATTCGACATCCATCCTATACTGAAGGTATGTTGTCTCTAATAGGGATTGCTCTATCAATTGGAACTTGGTTCGGAGCGTTTGTTGCATTTATCTTAAGCTTAATCGCATATCAGTACCGCATACATGTTGAAGAAGAGGCATTGCAAAAAGCTTTTGGTTCAGAATATGAGGAGTACAAAAATAAAACATATAAGCTATTTCCAGGTTTTTGAAAAGAACCTGAAAAGTTACTTACTTTTGTTTTACGCCGCCAGAACCTCATTTAATTAATTGATGACCGAATTCATCTCGTCCCAAAAAAGCTGGTACATTCTACCTCGCCCGCCAAGGGCATCAAAGGGAGTGTAATCAAGGTCATCTATTTCCAGATAGAAGCGAGTTGCAACATAATCTTTAATCATGCAAAGCCAGTTCATCTGGTCTTCATTAAATTTCAGGGTTCCTGACTGTTTTAAATAAATTGAATATATTTGAGTTATATAATATCAGTGGCAAGAATGGCATTTTAAACCTTAACCGACGACCAATGACTCAATTTTAAACCCAATTTTAAACCCAATTTTAAACCCAATTTTAAACCCTATTTTAAA
>NZ_LZPK01000301.1:0-3801 GCF_001729375.1 Methanosarcina sp. A14
ACAAAGAATCAAAAGTGGAATATCCTGGCTTGAAAGTGCTATGAAAATTAGAAGAGTTGCAGTGACAGTATACTTAAGGAATCCCCAATACACGTTAAATTAATTCAAATATTTGAAAGTTTTTAAAAAACAATATGCTAGTAGCCAACTGCGTAACTCCTAGTTGAATAATATGAGTTCGTTGAATAATATGAGCTAACGCTAAATCAGATAAAGCTAAATCTGAACTTAAAATCAGGTCCAGACTATCATAAATAACACAGCTAATAGGGAGGAGAAATTTATAGGTAGTTATGTTCATAAATCCCACTGGAGCTGCTCGTAAGTTCCCTTAACTCTGCTCATAAACTCTTCTAATTAACTTTCCCTCATAAAGTTGTCTTTTAAAGTTCCCCTGATCAAGTTGCCTTATAAATTTTTCTTTATAAAGGTAACTGACCCCATTTATTATTTGGCGATAATTATACATATCTGTTTGTACGTAATTAGTGCACGATTAATATGTGATAGCAAATAAACAATTAAGCAAAAACCGAAGAAATTATGTGAATAATAAAGAAGTAAGATTTAAAGTTCTACTGTAAATTAAAGTTCTGTTGTAAATTAAAGTTCTGTTGTAAATTAAAGTTCTGTTGTAAATTAAAGTTCTGTTGTAAATTAAAGTTCTGTTGTAAATTAAAGTTCTACTGTAAATTAAAGTTCTACTGTAAATTAAAGTTCTACTGTAAATTAAGTTCTGCTGTAAATTAAAGTTCTGCTGTTACTTTTCTCAGATCTTGCAGGAATTCTTCTATATCGCGGGCCGTGTTGTGAGGCATTAGGACCAAGCGAAGAGATCTTGGATTGCGAGTAATTGAGACGTTCCAACCAAATTTCTTAAGAAGCTGTTCCCGCACAAAGTCAGGGTTCGGAACTCTCAGGGCGACCACGTTCATTACAGGCTCGATCAGGGGTTCAAAGCCGATTTTTCGAGCTTCTTTAACCAGTTTTGTGGTAAGCTGCATGCAGTACTGTACATTTTTTCTATACCCTTCACGTCCAAGATACTTCATAACGGCATAAGTGGCAGCGGCTGAAGCTCCACTGCGGGTACCTGTTAGAGTAAACTGAGCTTTTGTTGTAAGATATGGAGTATTTACCTTAAGGGAGTCAAGAAAAGAAGGAGATCTGAATAATAGGGCACCTGAGGGAATTGTGGAAAGCCCCATCTTATGAGGATCTATTGCAATGGAAGTAACGCCTGGAACTTTGAAATCGAAAGAATATGGCTTTTCAAGAAATGGAATCACAAACCCTCCGAAAGCTGCATCAACATGAAGGAAAAGCTCATTTTCAAGAGCAAGTTGTGAAAGTTCCTCAATCGGATCTACCTGTCCAAATTCCGTATTTCCTGCTATCCCTACGAGTCCGATGGTGTTTGCGTCTATCAGGCTTTTCACAGATGCAATATTCACCCTGAATTCAGAATCAAGAAGAGCTCTTTTAACCTCAATTCCCATCATATTGGCGACTTTATCAAATGAGAAGTGAGCTGACTCGGGAACAACTATATTGAGAATCTCACCTGACTTATTCCCGTCCTTAGTTACGATGTTTTTCATGCACCTGATAGCCTGGATATTAGATTCCGTGCCTCCTGTTGTAAGATAACCGCAAACCGAACTCTCACATGACTCTCCTGAAGGAATTTCAACAGACTGAGCATGAAGAAGTTCTCCCAGCATCTGGATAACTTCTTTTTCCAGCCTGTGAGCACCTGCAAAAAGTCCCAGATCGCCCAGGTTAGCCTCAATAAATAGCCTGTGAGCCTCAACCGCGACTCTGTGCGGGTGAGTGCACATTGAACTTAAAACCTTATAGTAATCCGTATCTTCTGACTTTACATCTTCCAGATAGGAAAATATCTCTTTCTCAGAAAGACCCTGCTCATTCATGTGGATAAAGTAAAACCAGTTTTATTTAAAATACTTATGGAATATACCTGCCAAATTACCAAGTAATTTTCATAACAACAGGGAGAGTAAGTATCCAAGATCTAAAAAAGGAATGTATGTTAAAATCTCATAATCATATTAATGTCTGTAATATCTGCTTTAGAGGGAGACACCTATATTTCGAGTGGAGACGTTTTCATAGATCTAGAAGACGCAAATTTCTCAGAACATATAGCTTAGATTTAGTTTAGATTTATAAATTTTTTGAAAATGAATACTTTTTCTGATAGATTGGTTATCAATAAAAAGAATATATTTAATGAATATATAAAATTAAATTTTTTTATATTAAGAAGAACTGTTCTAAAAACAAACTAACCTTTTTAATAATAAAATATATATAGTATTAATTCTATAACAAAACAACATTATTTTACTGATAAACAAAATAAAACTCTATTTTATTTTGCTGCCTAGAATCTCTAATCTCTTTAATGGAAACCATGGGGTCTGGGTGTTATATAAATGTTCCAGTGGAAATGCAGGGGTCTTCTCTCTGTTTTTACTTTTCTCTCTCTGTTTTTTTCTTCCCTAACTTTCTTTAATTTCCTTTCTTTATTTTTCACCTTCTCACTTTTTTCCTTTCCTTGATTTTTATAACTTCCTTTCCTTTTTTAATTTCCTAGCTTTTTCTATTTTTTTTAATTTCCTTAACTTTCTTTAATTTCTCTAATTTCCTAGCTTTTTCTATTTCTTTTATCTATTTCTCACTTTTATAATTCAAAAAATTTTAAATTTACTATTTTTTTAAAGGTTTCTTAACTCTGTATATTTACATAATTTTAATTTTATCTTAAAATTTTTATTCTTTAATTTTATGTAAAAATATTATAATTTTCATAACTTCTTCCATTCGAAAGAAAGGGTTTAAATTCAACCTTCATTGGTTCTGGAATTCATAACTTTTTATCTCAGTTATACTAAGCTAGATAATGTTGGTTTTTTGGTGGATATTTAGGGTCTAAATCTTTTCCAGTGGAAATATGGGGGTCTTTACCATAACAATTAATACGGTGTACTTCCATTGGATCTACTGCAAATATAGCTTAAAATTACTTGCTTATAAACCAATTTCATCCAAAATTTTGATAAAAGAAGATCCGGAATATATATTTTATCTGGCTTGCGAGGTATCTTAACACTTAAGATTCGCCCGCCATTTTATCAGTAATTAGTAGAAAATGAGAGCTTCATGTATTAACTATAAGAAAGATATATCTTCTATCCCTTTCTCCTCATTATCAGGATTCATAGGGTTTTTCATAAAGGTACAAACAATAATGAAGTAAAATCTCAGAAATCCTAAAATAAATTTTAATTCCAGACATCGAGAGTTAAGACTTCGGAATTAAGAGTTTAACCTTTCTCTCTTTCCCTCTTTCCAAAGTCCATTACATGAATCCCATTTACAACTCCCCTAATCCCTTGATGATTATTACAATAATTATTTAAACTTGCTAAACGGCTATTGTAAGATCAATCTAAAGCTTGTCAAGTAGTTGTGGTTATAGTTGTCTAAGCATTTGAAGAGGAAACTCAAAAAAGAAACTCTAAAAAAGACAGCTCTAAAAAACATAACTCGAAAAATGTAGCCAAAAACACAATATTCAATAGATGTGGATTCGAGGATTAAGTTGGCTGCAGACTATGAAATTTTTCATGATATCAGGCAGTAGTAAAATGCTTAAAATTAAAACACTAAATTAAAAACGTTTAAAATTAAAAACGTTTAAAATTAAAACACTAAATTAAAAACGTTTAAAATTAAAAACGTTTAAAATTTAAACACTAAATTAAAAACGTTTAA
>NZ_LZPK01000302.1:0-2720 GCF_001729375.1 Methanosarcina sp. A14
TGATTTAAAGGTCTTATTTGCTTTCTTTTTAACACTTTTTTATTACTGCCAATAATTGTCGGACAGCCTCTTTAGGTTGGGGTGGCCGCACGCAATTTGATTTAGTCGCTAATTGTTAGAGAGTTCGATAACAAAACATTTAAAGAATTATGTACCAGTTGTAAACTGGATAAAATATGCAGAGTTAGGAGAAGTTTGCAGACCGATCCTGAACCCTGCATACCCGAAGGCAAGAAGTAGGTTACTTTATAATTATTTAAAGTTTACTTAGTCTTGCCTTCCGACAATAATAAAGAAGGTAAGCAGAAATGAAAACAAGAAGATTAGCTAATACGAGTAAATTAATACTTAATGTATTATTATTGGGAATTTTTATAACGAGTTTAAGTTCTGTCGCTTTTGCAGAAACAGACACATCCCCAACAAGTACCGATGAACAAACATCTACACCCCTGAGTATAGATGAGGCAAAAGAAATTGCAGCTTTTTATCTGGTAGAACTCTCTGGAACAATACCTGAATTAGAGGAATGGGAAGATGCAGTTGTTGAACCTGACATTACATTTTATGACCTTGAAGGGAATATAACAGCATACTCCTTTGACGTGATGAAAAATAACGAATATGATGGTTTTATACTAATATCTGCTACCAAAAATAAATATCCAATTCTTGAATTTTCAAAGGGAAAACTCCAAAATAAAATCTCTACAATGACCAAGAAATCACAAAATGCAGCAGTAAACTATGCAAAGAAAAATAAGCTGAATGTTGTGGAAAGTGTACCTATCTACGAAGGCGCAACGTTCTACTATAGTCAATATAACCTTCAAGACAGCAAAGACGGGAATAAAAAGAAAGTTATTGTAGATCTTGTTACATCAAATATAATAAATGCAGAGGAGGAAAATACCTCAGCCAGTATGAATAAAGTAGAAACGGCCAAAAGTGATGAAATAAAAAAAGCGTGGGATGATTTAGAAAACAGAATGATAGAAAAAAGCGTGGGATGATTTAGAAAACAGAATGATAGAAAAAAGCGCTGATGTAGAAACTGTATCAAGTAGAGCGTCGACTATTAAAATAATGACGACTGTTCCTTTTGAGACTGTGTATATTGGTTGTTCTCCAACTGCATCTGCCATGGTTCTGGAATATTGGGATGCTCATGGATATCCAAATTTCCCAAGCGGTCATACATTAATACAAGAATTGGCAACGGCAATGGTCACTGATCCTATTACGGGTTCTACATATCATAGTCACATTGCTGGTGGTATAGAAACAGTTTGTCAAAATTATCAGTATACAAACTTTGATGCTGTATATAATAGTGATTTGTCTATGTCCGAAGCTGTGACAGAAATTAATGCAAATAGACCATTTATCCTAGGTATGACAAATGGTGGGGTTGGGAGTGGATATCCATCAACTTCACCTTATGGAAATCACTCTGTTACATGTATGGGCTATTCTGATGGGACGACAACAGATTATCTTTTCATTCATGATACTTGGGATGGTGTAAATACCCATAGTATCACTTTTGGAAGCTGGGACAGTGCAAGATCAACGTGGGTGAGACCTTAATCACCCATATTTTTTAAAAGAAGAGAATAATTATGTCTCGCTCACAAACTAATGCAAAATTAATATTTATCTTATTATTATTTTTTATTGCTTCAATAGTATATATTGAAGAAACAAATAATAAAGAAAAATATTCCAGTAATCCAACAAATATTAATGTACACCCTGGTGATTCGATACAGCGAGCAATAAACAATGCCAAATCCGGTGACACTGTTATTGTTTACTCAGGATCATATAAGGAGAATTTAGTTGTAGACAAATCCATAGATATAATATCGAACCCTGGAGAGTCAAATGATACTGTTATTCAGGCTGCAAACACAAGAAAAGATGTATTTCATGTAACTGCGAATGATGTGACAATCAGCGGATTTAATATTACTGGGGCAAAAAACAAAGCTGGTATATACTATAGCGGGTCTGATGGTAATATAACTAGAAATAAATTAGTTTATAACGAATATGGAATATTATTAAAAAAATCCAATAATATTTTAATTGAAAATAACACTCTTTTTCAGAATCAGTATGGAATTCATCTAGAAAACTCTAACAATAACTGGTTAAATAGAAACAATATCTCAAATGCTGATATAATGGTTGATATAGATGGTATTAGTCTTGAAGATTCTGATAATAATAAATTGATTAATAATATTGTATCAAACACCTGGAGAGGTATATATCTCAGTGACTCTTCAGATAATGAGCTTAATAAAAATTTAGCTTCAGCTAATTATTTCAGCGTCACCCTAGAAAATTCTGACAATAATAAACTTTTGAATAATACTATTAATTTGCATGGATATACATTTTCAATCAACCTTGGAAATTCTCAAAATAACATATTAAAAGGTAACACTGCAGGATTGAGTACCGAAATTAAAGTAGTATATAGTTTTGACAGTAAAAATAATACATTAGAAGGAGAGCAATATATTGTAAACGAGCAAGGAAGAGTGCTGGCAGTAGAATCAAAATGAATTAGTATAGACAGAAAACATTTGAGGCTATGCTATATCATTCTTGGGAGACGTCAAATATTTCCAATCCTTTTTGCTTTATTCCTCTATGATATTCCTCAATTTCCACGCCTTCTTTGCCAACTTCTCACGTTTTGATTCATC
>NZ_LZPK01000303.1:0-8075 GCF_001729375.1 Methanosarcina sp. A14
GTCATGTTCCCCATTTTTCCGCTTATATTATCCGTGCCGACAATAGCCGCGTTTCCGGTCATGTTGCAGGTAATGGTTTCATTTATATTTCCGGCCAGGATCGCACTCATATTTTTCATATTTCCGACCATGTCCGTGTCAGTCTGCGCTTGCACAGACACAATAGACAATGTCATGCATAACGCTAGCAGAGAAACGATTAATTTCATTTTCATTCTTAACCCCCGTATACGAGCTCGACCAACAGGCCGATTATATATATTTAAATTAAATAAAATATAATTTAATATAAATCAAATAAATAATAAACGATCCGTTTATAAATAATTAATCTCTATCAACTATACAGATTAGTCTGGTTTTAAGGGTCAGATGGCGTTTTAAAAGTAATTTTCTATCACGTATCCATAGAGCTCATCTCAAAAATCAAAACTGTATCTCTGAATTTTATGTTCTGAATAATTATCTGGTAATCTGATCATGAAAATAGTTATGAAACTATTCTAGTTGAGAATAAAGTCGAGAATAAAGTCGAGAATAAAAGTGATTCTTTTATTTCTCACCAAATAAACGGCACAAGCCGATACCTTACCTTCTTTGTGTATTCTCTATATCCTGGAAGCTCTTTGTAGAGCATCCTGTCTTCGAAGTATGTGCGGAAAACAAAAGTAACAGCAAGTAACAGTGCAGGTATCAGTCCATAAAGAGAGCCAATGACGAACGGAGCGCAGCCGTAAAACAGTATCATGCCGGCATATCCCGGATGCCGGACGATAGCATAAGGTCCTGTGATAACAACTCTATGTCTCTTTTCTTTTTGGATGCGGACTGTAGTTTCAAAAAATTTGTTTTCGACCATTGCCCACGTTACAAAAACCCATCCCACGATGAAAATTACAACGCCGATAGCTAGAAACTCCGTCCCAGGGCTTGAAAGCTGGAATCTTCCCACATCAAGCCCGCACACAATAAACATTATGAAAAGAAATATGATATAGAGCACGGCAAACAATTTATCCCACCACTTCATTTCTCCCCATTTCATTTCACTCCGTGCTCTTATGACCTCAGGATTGAACTTGAGGAAAATAACCATGTTAAAGAGCACCGAGATGAAATAAAGGCTAAAGAAAAACCATGCTCTGGGCAGATCAATCATACCGGCAGAAAGAAAAAACGCCACCATAAAAAAGAATAGGCCTGCAATAACCTGTGTAGTCCTTTTGATAACTGCCTTCCAGAATAATGTATTTTTTTCCACCACTTCAATCCTAGGAGAAATTATCTTTGGTGTTCAAAAAGATTTTGATAGTTATATTAGGGGCTCGGCAGGAATTTTACCTCTGAAAATGGCAGATTCAGGATTAAGTTTACATTCAGAAGAATAACTTTAATTAAAAATAAGAAGAATAGAGCACGATTTTACTTATACAATAACTGGAGTTATTACATGGAGAATATTAAAAACTTTTTTAAGAACGATAAATTCGCTGCAGTTTCAGGAATTGAACTTTTAGAAGTTTCTCCTGGATATGCGAAAGCTATCATGAATATAGAGGAAAAGCACCTTAATGCCCTGAAAACCGTCCAGGGAGGTGCAATATTTACCCTTGCAGATCTTACTTTTGCTGCAGCGTCAAATGCGTACGGTAATGTTGCTGTCGCTATCAATGCAAATATTTCTTTTGTAAAAGCCGCAACAGGCAAGACTCTCACAGCGGAGGCAAAAGAAACCTCAATAAATCCCAAAATTTCAACATATACTGTAAATATAACTGATGATAAAGGAGATCTTGTAGCAATATTCCAGGGTATGGGCTACAGGAAAAAGGTTTCACTTGATGAGCTTTCCCGCATTTAAGTCAGAAGAATTCATGTCTAGGACTTACGCACTTGAAGTACAAAATCAAGCACATTAGGCGTTGTGACTTTTTTAGTGGTTTATACAGTTAAAGGTTTGATGCGATTGATTTCCCAGTTCAGCCGCGTAAGTCCTGATCTCAATAAATCAGTAGGATAATAATAACACGATCCAAAGTAGACGTATAGTTTAGAAGATAATTATTTTGGGATATCTTTGGGCTCAAACACATATGGATAGCATAATTAACCTGAGAAGAGTTGAGCTCATCCCAAAACCAGTTTTATACTCAAAATTGATAAGAGTTTTAGAACTAGTTTCCTTGATCATATACTCTTGATTATTCTTGATTTCAATATTCAAAGAAGCAATTTTGAGTTATGGAGTAGGCTCGTTAGAATATTTCGTTTTAGTCTAAATACGGGTACGTTAGCCCGTAAATCTATTTTGTGCTTCTCTGGCGAAGCCCGATCTTTTTAAAATTCTCCCGCATTCGTTCTTAAATAAGCAACTTTTGTAACTGTTATTAAATGAAGAAGGGAAGGGGTTATGGTTAAAATCCAGTCATTTTTTAATTTTTATATTAGACTTCTTGTTTTGAAAAAACTAGATTAAAGAATTTATATTAAAAAACATTTTTTTTGGTCAAGTCAACACGTTTACATACGAGAATTGGCATGGTGTTGGGGCGTAAATATTTATTCGTTAAATAAAGTTCCACCAGAACTTTTCTAAATAAACGGAGGCATTAAAATAAGCAAATTAACCGCTTTATTAGCATTTGTTCTTATTTTAACACTAATATCAGGTATCGGAGCTGCGGCTGAGATTTCAGTCCAGCCAGGAAGTTCGATTCAAAGTGCTATTAACAATTCAACTTCTGGCGATGTAATTACCGTAAGTCCCGGAACCTATACAGAAAACATCAAAATAACTAAAGATAATCTCACAATCAGGTCAGAATCCGGAAACCCTGATGATACAATAATTCAAGCCGGAACTCCAAATGCTAACGTGCTCCTTCTGAAAGCAGATAATATAACAATTAGTGGGTTTAAGATTCTTGGAGCTACAGACCCCATTCACTCAGGAATCTATTTGTCTTCATGCAGGAACTGTACAATTGATAACAACAAACTTTTGAATAACGGGCTTGGGATCTATACCCTGTATTCCAGTGGAAATATAATCTCAAACAATACAGTTACAAATAATGAAGAGTACGGGATTGCTATTCAAAGTTCCAAAGACAATCTCCTCTCAGGAAATACGGCTTCTGATAGTAGCAGAGGAATCCATTTTGGCAACTCTGACGGCAATACATTCTCAGATAACACTGTTCAAAATAATAGTGTTTACGGTTTTTATATCTGCCCTAGAAGCGATAGGAACCTTATTTACAACAACTACTTCAACAATACCAATATGACCATTAAAAACGGAGAAGGAAATTCCTATAACATTACGAAAACTTCAGGCACTAACATTGTAGGCGGATCGTATATAGCGGGTAATTTCTGGGGAAAACCTGACGGCACTGGATTTTCCCAAACCGCAGTAGATAAAGACGGGGATGGCATTGCTGACTCCGCGTATAAAAACATAACACACAGCACCTATTCGGATTATCTACCTCTTGTAGAGCACAAATAAACACCTGATACATCGATTCATAGTATCTTCTCAATAAAACACAGATAAACACATATGAACATAGATAGTTTCAATTCGTTTTTATCCGTGTTTATCTTTAATTTTTTTATAGGCGCATTTATTAAAAAGTTCATTTATTAATGTGGATTTTAAAGTCTAACTTTATTCTGAATTTTTTGGGGATCGAAGCCAGTAAAGATATTTCTAAATATTATTAAAAATAAATTGTAATATAACAGTAACTATTTTTCATTCAAATCGATATCAATCAACTTTTTTTGGTAGGCTGAATAGTTACTTAGTTTTTAAGAAATACAGTTTCAAAAAGACTTAGTTTAAAAGAAATACAGTTTAAAATAGACTTCGTATAAAAGAAATATAATTCAAAAAAGACTTATTTTTAATTATTTTCAATGCGACTGCCGGGATTCGAACCCGGGTTCTAAGCTTGGGAAGCTCAGGTCATAGCCGCTAAACCACAGCCGCATGAAGATATATAGAGGTGATGTGTATTCTCCTCATGCATCTTTTAGATATTAAAGGTTTCGGTAATGAAGAGAGAACGGCAGAGATAGTTGTTTCATGGGGAAAAGAGGAAAAACTCTATTTCTGAAATTTGAGGGTGCAAAGCGATAAAGACCTGCAAATTGAATTCTAGTATAGAGAAAAATTTCAAAGCGTTTTTTCGGGGAGAGGGTAATGGCTCGATTCATAGAGCTTGCGGAGCTTTTTGAGGAACTTGAAAACATAACATCCCATAAGGAAATCGTCAGGAAAATTGCTAATTTTTTTTAGGGGCTGGAAGGAAAGGAAGTAAATGACAGTGCATACCTTTTTCTCGGGAGCATAGGACCTGCTTTTGAGAATACAGCACTGGGAATAGGAGATAAGCTCGCTTTAAAAGCTATTGCCGGAGCATACGAAGTTTCCGAAGAAGAGGTTAAAAAAAGATATTCAAGGACAGGGGACCTTGGGAATGTAGCTTTTGAGTTAAATCGTAGAGAAGAAAAGTCTCTGGCAATTGATGAAGTGTTTGGAAGATTAAAAGAGATAAAAGAAGCCTCAGGAAAAGGAAGTCAGGAGGAAAAAACCGGGCTGCTTTCCAGTATCCTGTAGCGAGCCAGTCCCAAAGAAGGAAAATACATAGTCAGGATTGTACTTGGGAAACTAAGGCTTGGTTTTGGGGACCAATTTTTGCTTGAGGCATTTTCTATCGCTTTTACAGGGGACGAAAAATATGTCGTCAAGATCAAAGAAAGCTATAGCGTTTGTACTGACATCGGAGAGCTTGCAGAATCCCTTGCAGAACACGGTCCGAAAGCTCTTGGGCGCTTCTCCATAAAACTTGGCCGGCCTGTAAGGTCAATGCTTGCGCAGCGCGTGGAAACCTTTGAAGAGCTTGAAGAACGAATTCCCGGAAAAAAAGCAGCCGAAGAAAAATATGATGGGGAGAGAGTGCAGATCCATAAAAACGGAGAAGAGGTTAAAGCTTTTTCTCGAAGGCTTGAAGATATAACTGCCCAGTATCCCGATGTTGTGGAAGCAGTCAGGAAAGGCATTCTTGCAGAGAAAATCGTGCTTGATGGGGAAATCGTTGCATACGTTGAAGGCAGGAAAGCAGACGATTCAACTGGAGAATTTTATTCATTCCAGAGACTAATGAAGAGGCGCAGAAAGTATGAGGTCCAAAAATATGCTGAAATTTGCCCTGTTGCCGTATTCTTTTTCGATATCCTGTACTTGGAAGGAAATTCGCTTCTGAAAAAATCTTACCCGGAAAGACGAGCTATCCTTGAGAAATATGTAAAGGAATCAGAAATTCTTCGCCTTGCTAGAAGAATTGTTACGGATAATCTTGAAGAAATAGAGGACTTTTTCAACGAGGCTCTGGAAAAGAAGCTTGAAGGAATTATAATCAAATCTATGGATCGGAATTCTATTTACGAAGCCGGAAAAAGGAGCTGGCTCTGGCTCAAATGGAAAGAAGAATATGCCAGCGGGATGAGAGAGACCTTTGACCTTGCAATTGTAGGGAAATATTACGGACGAGGAAAAAGGAAAGGTTCATTTGGGTCTCTCCTCTGTGCAATTCTTAATGAAGAGGAACAGCGTTTTGAAACTTTTACAAAAGTTGGAACCGGGTTCACAGAAGAGGACGCGAAAGAAATCGACAGCTTACTTTCAGAGCATATTATTTCTGAAGTCCCTAAAAATGTACTCATAAAAAGTAGAATGCTTCCGGATATCTTTGTAGAACCGTCTCTGGTTATTGAAGTCCTTGGTTCGGAAATTACTGAAAGCCCGAGTCACACTGCCGGGCAGGGAAAAGGAAATACCGGGCTTGCTCTGCGTTTTCCTCGCTTTTTACGCATAAGACATGATAAAGGACTTTATGATATTACTACACTTACAGAAGTCCGGAATTTAAAGGAAGGCAGAGGCATTTGAAGATTTATTGAAGAAATAACATACATTTAAAGATTTATTGAATGAACGGTATTTGAAGACTTATTGAATGAAGAAAAGATATTTGGAGATCTATTGATTGGAGATCTATTGAGGAAAGGCACAGGTATTTGAAGACTATTTATGCAGAAAGGAAAGAAAGGAGAAGATAGTAAAAGAAGAAACTGGAACAGAAAATAAAAGGGGCAGGGGGTAACAATTGAGAAATCGAGAGATTGCCGAGTTATTTTATGAGGTTGCTGACATTCTTGAATACCAGCAGGTTGAATGGAAACCACGGGCTTATAGGAAAGCTGCTCAGATGATAGAAAACCTTGGGGAAGACATAGAAAAAATCTATACCAAAGACGGAAAATCTGGACTAACTAAAATTCCGGGCATAGGGGAGTCAATTGCTAATCACATTGCCGAATATCTGGAAACAGGCGAAGTGGAAAAATTTGAAAAGCTTAAAGAAAAAGCCCCTTCAGGTGCTACAGAACTAATGGAAATTCGAGGGCTTGGGGCAAAGAAAATCAAAAATCTCTCCGATGCCCTTGGTGTAAGGACACTTTCAGATCTTAAAAACGCAATCATTGCCCACAGGCTAAAGAGGCTCGAAGGATTTGGAGAAAAAAGTGAAAAGAATCTGGCAAGGGCAATTGAGCAGTATGAGAAAAGCCATGCCCGGCTAGCTCTCGGAAAAGCACTTCCACTAGCAGACGAAGTCATATCTGCTTTAAAAGCCCAGTGTGAAAGCAGAACCTCTAAAATCGATCTCTCGAAAATAATATGCACAGGTTCACTCCGCAGGTTGAAAGAGACAATTGGGGATATCGATATCCTGGCAGAAGCTGAAAAAGAAGAGGCCTTGAAAGTAATGGATTGTTTTGTCTCCCTTCCGGACGTTGAACAAGTGATCTTAAAAGGTAGCACAAAAAGCAGCGTAATTTTGAGAGAAGGGACAGCTATTGACCTTAGAGTAGTCCCACCTGAAAGTTACGGAGCAGCTCTTCAGTATTTTACGGGCTCAAAGGAGCACAATATAGAACTTAGAAACGTTGCCATCAAAAACGGTTACAAACTTTCTGAATACGGGCTGTATTTAAAAGAATCCGGTAAACAGATTGCAGGCAACAGCGAAGCAGAGATTTATGAAAAACTTGGCCTTGCCTATATCCCACCCGAACTTCGTGAAAACCGGGGAGAAATTAAAGCCGCTGCAAGAAATGCCCTGCCCAAACTGGTAGAAGCAGGCAATCTCAGGGGAGATCTCCACATGCACACCGAATACAGTGAAGGAAAAGACAGCCTAAAAACAATGATTGAAAAAGCAGAAGCTTTTGGTTATGAGTATATCGCAGTAACCGATCATTCCCGTTCCCAGAAGGTTGCAAACGGCCTGGATGTTGAGAAATTAAAAGCCCAATGGAAAGAAATCGACAAACTCTCAAAAATATTCCGGATAAAAATCCTCAAAGGATCTGAGGTCGATATCCTGAAAGATGGAAGCCTTGACTATCCTGATGAGATTCTCAAAGAACTCGATATTGTGGTAGGAGCTGTACATTCCGGTTTTGCATTCCTTGAAAGGAGAATGACTGAAAGGATTGTCACGGCTCTGGAGAACAAATACCTCGATATCCTTGCACATCCCTCAGGCAGGCTGCTTGGAAAAAGAGAGGCTTATGCCGTTAATTTTGAAAAAGTCTTTGAAGCTGCCGCTGCAAATGGAAGAGTAATGGAGATCAACAGCCAGCCTTCAAGGCTTGACCTTAATGACGAGCTTATCCTGCGTGCAAAGACCTTTGGCCTAAAGTTCTGTATATCTTCAGACAGCCATGCCGTTTCCGACCTGACTTCCATGCGGTACGGCCTCGGACAGGCGCGTCGAGGCTGGTTGGAAAAAGAAGACGTTGTAAACACCTACTCCTACTCCAGGCTTAAACAAGTTTTCAAAAAACTCAATGCATGATCGTATGTGCCGCAACCGTTGCGCCGTTTGATCACGCCGATCACGTTCTTGCTGTTGTTTTCGGTCAAGCCTTTTTTCAAAAGGGTTGCGGTCTAGTAGTTTTTTTAAAAAGGTTGCAGAAAAGCATGTATCTTATACACA
>NZ_LZPK01000304.1:0-10126 GCF_001729375.1 Methanosarcina sp. A14
AATCTCTAAAATAATCTCTAAAATAATACCTAAAATAATATCTAAAGCTAATTTGTCTAAAATTTAAATTAAACTTTAAAGATTTTTGAAGATGCTTCCTAAAGATGCCTGCATGTTTCTTTATTGAAACAAACAAGAAAAACCTTTTCAGGCAATTCATTTTCCTGAAGGAATTTAGTGATTTCGAAAATTGCAATTCCTGCAGCTCTTTCTGAAGGAAAGTTATATGCTCCAGTACTTATAGCTGGAAAGGCAATGGTTTTTATAGTATACTCTCTTGCAAGTTCAAGGCTTTTTCTGTAGCAGGAAGCCAGCAAGCTATCCTCTCCTTTCTGTCCCCCCTGCCATACCGGCCCAACAGTATGTATTACCCATTTTGCAGGCAGAAAATATCCTTTTGTAATTTTTGCTTCTCCTGTGGCACAGCCTTTTAAACCTTTACATTCTTCCAACAATCCTGGCCCTGCAGATCTATGGATAGCGCCATCAACTCCTCCGCCTCCAAGTAGAGTTGAATTTGCGGCATTTACGATTGCATCCACTTTCAGTTTTACGATGTCTCCCTTAATTACTGTTATCCTGTCCGAAATACGTACCATAACCTGCTCTTTTGCTTCGGTTCTTTATATATTGTCTGATGTATTTACATATATTATTTGTATTATCTGCAACTTTCTGTTAATATATAATAATTTTATTACACAGTTGTAAAGTTGAATGCATCGTTTAGTAATTAAAAAGAAGAATAAATGTTATAGAGCAAGTTTTACAGAAAACGAACGTGATATTCTTTGAATAACATGCACAACCAATGAAAGTGCTTGCAAATGGCAACATTTTCAAGCTAAATTAAGCACAGTGCCTTTTAAATATTTGTCTTATGCATTTTTGTCCTTTAATTCTTGTTTTTCTATAATTTTTTTGTATACTTCTTGAGTTTTTTCAGCTATTATTTTCCAGTTATATCGCTTTTTAATAAGGTCGTAACCTTTCTCTCCCATCCGGTTGTGGCCAAGCCCTTCAAGGACATAATTAAGGCCCCATGCAATAGAAGACGGTTCCTTATGAGTAATAACGCCTGTCTTGAAATTTTCTACAAGGGCTACTGCATCACTTGCAACGACAGGTTTTTTTGCATCCCAGGCTTCAAGCACCACAATTCCGAAGGGTTCATTCCGGCTGGGCACGCACACGAGGTCGCAGGCATTGAACCAGTCTATTACGGTATTATCCGGAGCATACCCGAGGAAATTGCATGAATCTCCAATGCCAAGTTTTTGAGCTCTATATTCACAATGAGCGCGCATTTCTCCTTCACCGATAAGCACAAACTGGGCATTCCTCTTCTTCAGGACTTTAGCAGCAGCTTCCACCAGCAGGTCAGGCCCTTTCTGATAAGACATCCTTCCCGTGAAAAGCACCACTGGAAGACAGGGATGGATACCGTATTGCCTTTTCACATCACCAGGGTCGATTTGCCTTTTTATTTTTCCCACGTTTATGCCGTTAGGAATTTCCCAGAGCTTGTAGTCAGGGATTTTGTAAATTTGCTTGATTTCTTCTTTCAATATGGTCGAGGTTATGATAATTTCCGAAGATTCATAGCCTCCAAGCCACTCTCTATGTGAGATTTCCTTTGCTTCCCACCAATCTCCATGATGATTTCCATTACGTCCCCATTCTGTACTGTGGAAAGTTAGCACAAAGGGCAGTCCAAACTGGGCTTTTATCCTGCAAAGAACATTTACTGGGTGCCAGTCGTGACCATGTAATACATTAAACTCTCCTGTGCTTTCTCTCACTTCAAGGAACCGGCAGTACATGGCATCACACATCCGGTTCATCTGTTCAACAATTCCCCCGCTTTGATCACAGGCAATTTTGTGATAATAAACCCCATTTATTATTTCATCTTTATCTTTACGGTCTCGTGTAAACAGGTGAATCTCATGTCCCTCTGCTGCAAGAGCCTCAGAGAGTTCGGATACATGGGGCGAAATACCTCCAACCCGCATTGAATATAAACTTTCCCAGGTAAACATTCCTATTCTCATTTTTTTCATAACCCTACTTACCTCTTTTTGTAACAGAGAACGAGAGCTTATCCAAAAAGTTGGTAATGAATGTTGAAAGGTTACAATAGGTCTGTAGTATTAGAATATCAGTTCCATTATTATGTTTCGTATTGTAAAAGTTATAACATCTAATCACTTTTTGAATAGGCTCTAAATAGTTCTCTTTTTATATTTACGTCTAAATATTTTTTACTTCATTTCTTTTGCTAATCTAACAATTTGCAGTTCTTTCTGCTAAAAATACAGTTAAAGAGACAAACAATTAAACAGAAATACATATAATTTATATGATCTGCAAAAATATGTATAATTTATATGATCTACATAAATATGTATAATTTATATGATCTCACTATAAATTATCATCTATTTCAGTCGAATTTTTGAGTGGCAGCGTCAACATACCCCGTTGCTTGCAGCGGGGTGTGCCAGCGCAACTTTGATTCGTCAGTTTAAGTACTTTTTCTAAATTGAATCCAGTTAGATTTTAAAGACTTTCAAAGATAAGCCTGTGTGACATAATACCTCATCATCCTATGACTGTTAAAATAAGATGCTATCATACCTATCGAATTATTGATTAGCTTGAGCCATTCGTCTTTTTGTTCGTAGTACATAGGGACAATGATGTAGTAGAGTTTGTAATAGAGATCTCTAAGCTCAGCAGTTCTTATCTCTTCAATCGAAATTTTTTCATCTGGTTTGGGCCCAATAGACCAGCCTGTCACATCTTCAATCCATCCCTCAATCCACCAACCATCAAGCACGCTAAAATTCACTACTCCATTATGAGCAGCTTTCATACCACTTGTACCTGATGCTTCGTAGGGACAGTTAGGAGTATTAAGCCAGACATCAACTCCAGAAACCATTTTTGCAGCAAGATCCATATTATAATTTTCTAGAAACACAATTTTTATGTCGTCACGAAGAGTTTCTATTATTTTAAAAATATCCCTTATAATTTGTTTTCCGGCTTCATCATTAGGATGGGCTTTACCTGCAAAAATAAGCTGAATTTTACCTCTTTTATTAATACTCCTAAGCATCTCAAGATCAGAAAAAATTAAAGTTGGACGCTTATATGATGTCATACGCCGTGCAAAGCCTATTGTAAGAGTATCATAATCCATTCCGACGCCTGTTTTTTTGTTCACCTCGTCGATTAAATCTCTTTTTGCACTCCAATGTGCTTCCCATATTTCAGTGTCTGGAATTTCTCCAACTCTTATCAGAAGTTCAGGTTCATTTTCCCAATCCGGAAGATAGCGATCATAAAGCTTTCTGAAATAAGGGGAAGCCCATGTATAGGAATGAACACCATTTGTAATGGCATTAATTTTATAACCAGGGTAAAGTGCACTTGAGATCTGGCTGTGTCTTTTTGTAACGCCATTGATATAATTCGACAAGTTCATAGCAAAAATGCTTGTATCAAAGTAGTTTTGCCCTCCAAACTTACGGAGGATTTCAACATTGTTTTTATCCTTGATTAGGTCTTTTACAAGCCCGTAATCAAATTTATCATGCCCTGCTTCCACTGGAGTATGGGTAGTAAAGATACAAAGCTCCTTTACTTTTTTTGGGTCTACGCTGTTTTGCTTCAAAAGTTCTAGAGCAAGTAAGCTTGAATGCCCTTCATTCATATGGTACTTTCTGACTCTGAACCCAAGAGCATTAAGCATCCGTACTCCTCCTATTCCGAGTACTATTTCCTGCTTGAGTCTATAACGTTGATCGCCTCCATATAGAAAATCCGTAATCTTGCGGTCTTCCGATTCATTTCCTTCAACATTTGTATCTAGAAAAATTATTGGCACGCAGCCTCCGATATGGCTCTTGTAAGTATAAATCCAGGCTCTGATTTTAACGTCTCTATCCTGAATTTTTACTTTTACTTCTTCTTTGCAAAGAGTCATAAAATGGGCAGGATTCCACTCATCCTTATGTTCTATCTGATTTCCTGCAGGGTCAAGAGTCTGTCTAAAATATCCTTTATTACTTACTAGTGTTACTGCTACAAATGGAATATTTAGATCCGCAGCTGAGCGGATAGCATCACCTGCAAGACCCCCTAATCCTCCTGCATATGTTGCGATGTCACTACGAAGGCCTATCTCCATTGAAAAATAAGCAATATTTTGTCTCTCCAGTGCTTCATGAAGATTATCCATATAATCAAGTCCTTTATTTTTTATATTATAAACGATTATATTTAAAAATATTAAAATGTACATTTTTGAAAACGAATGCAATTTTTTCTTTGAATAATGCACATAAATAAATAAAAATGCTTTTTACATTTGACAATATCTCAAAATTTTTGTAAAATTTGTTTTATATTATTTAAACGTAACTATTCTACCCACCAAAAAAGCTGATTGATGTCGATTTTGATGAAAACAAGGAGTTAAATAAATGATTGATGAACAAAGATAAAACACAATCAATAGCCAATAATCAAATAAAATTTATTCGAAAATATTTGTGCGTTGAATCTTAATGGTATGTTGAATCTTAATGACAATGACTATTGATCTTGTTTTACCCCGGCTGAATAGTTACGAAATAGTAATTCTTTTGTAAATTTTATTCATATTTATTCTAAAAATATCTTTGTAGAAAGCCTCTCGTATAAAATATATAAAATATTTTTAATTAGATTTCATCACATCAAATCTCATTATTATAATTTAGTCTGATGGTGTCAGTTAAGATCGGATTTCTACAGAGCCATAATTTCAATATAATATTAGTTTCGGGATAGACGCATAAAATAAATGGTACTTTCAAATAATATTTGCTAAGCAAAATTATTTTATAACCAAACACGTTTTTCATACGGATAGTGGGACAAGAGCCTGTGGACTTATTCTCCTCAGAGAAAAGAATGAAACAGGAAGAGGCAATTCGGGAAACCGACTCAGACCATACTAGCCAATCTGGGCATGGGGATTTAATTTTTCCGAAGGTGGTTACTTGCCTTTGACAGTAACTCTGAATATTTTGATATGCCTCTAAGGGTTAGAAAACTATAAGTTATCGATCTAAAAGATCAGTAGCATACGAGAAGGTCGTAGAGAACTCAAAAGATTAAAAACTTACAAATTGAATCTTAACATGGGGAGATAATTATGACTGAGATGACACTTAAGGAGAGACTTTTAAATGCGCTGGAAGGTAAAGAAGTAGATAAAGTACCGGTCTGTTCTGTAACCCAGACAGGAATCGTTGAACTAATGGATGAAGTAGGGTCTTCCTGGCCAGAGGCTCATTCTGACCCTGAAAAAATGGCGACGCTTGCGATTGCAAACTATGAATTAAGCGGGCTTGAAGCTGTAAGAGTCCCGTATTGCCTGACTGTGCTTGCCGAAGCTATGGGTTGTGAGGTTAATATGGGAACTAAAAATAGGCAGCCATCAGTTACTGCACATCCGTATCCTAAAAGCCTTGAGGGTATGGAAATGCCTGAGAACCTACTTGACATAGGCAGAATCCAAGCTGTACTTGATTCAATCAAAATTATAAGGGAAAGAGTAGGACCGGATGTGCCTATTATAGGAGGAATGGAAGGACCTGTTACTCTTGCTTCCGATCTGGCGAGTGTAAAGTCCTTTATGAAATGGTCTGTTAAAAAGCCAGATCTATTACATCAGGTACTGGATTTTGCAACCGATGCTACAATAGCATATGCAAATTCAATGGTTGTTGCAGGAGCAGATGTCATCTCCGTTGCCGATCCTGTAGCATCTCCTGACCTGATGAGTCCGGATTCTTTTAAAAATGAACTCCAGTCAAGGCTGCATAAGTTTTCCTCAAACGTAAATTCGGTTACGGTTCTGCATATCTGTGGAAGTGTGGCCCCGATCCTTGACTATATGGCAGATTGCGGTTTCGAAGGTCTGAGCGTTGAAGAAAAAGTTGGCAGTATTAAAAAGGCTAAGGAAGTGCTTGGGGATAGGGCAAGGCTCGTAGGAAATATCTCAAGCCCCTTTGTTCTGCTCCCAGGTCCGATCGATAAGATAAAAGAAGAATCGAAAAAAGCTATTTCCGAAGGTGTAGACGTACTGGCGCCTGGCTGCGGAATTGCACCTATGACTCCGCTTTCCCACATTAAAGCGATGGTCGAGGCAAGAGACGAATATTACGCTTGAAAAACCACAGAATAAAGAATTTAACTAATTTCTCACTAATTTCTCTATTGTTTTTTTTACTAATTTTTTACTAATTTTTATTAATATTTTTTATTGTCATTTTCAATTTTTTAACATGCTGTCTGTAATATCCGTATCTTATCTTGAGAGAACGGGATCTTATTCGCTTCTTTCTCTCAAGCAGCCTATTTCCTGATTATACATTCTCGTTGTAATTATTTTGACCAGTTTTTTCGTGTCCTACGTAATTGTAGATCTTGAGTAAATTAAGTGTTAATTTTTACAATCATAACTATATAGTTTTCACTCAACTGTTGCTGCTTAACAGAAAAATATCCAGTGCTAAATGAGTCTGTCAGTACTAAAAATTTCTATATGAATTTATCCGGAAAATTAGAAAACTACACTCGGGATTTTAAAAACGGAACACTCTATATTTAAAAAAGGAAAAAAGAGAATTGCCTTGATTAGAGGTCGTAGTTCTCTGGCTTGAAGACTTTGACTTCCTGTTTATACTTTGTAAGGCAGTCACTCATGAACTTTTCTTTGTCGTCGGTAAGGGCCTCGAAAGCTGCTTTTGCATCTGCAAGGGCTTTAGCTTCGAATCTGGAGAGCTCAAGTTTGCCCTTTGCTCCTTCTTCTACAATGTTGATGCATTCGATAGCAGCGTTCTTGGCACGGAGGTAAATATCATTTCCGTCTGTTGCAATTGCCTGTCCTACTCTGTAGGCATTCGGGTATGCGAGTACATAGCCCTGTGCGTCTCTGTATATATCGGAAGCTACGAACATGTCCCTAAGTATTTTTTCATTACCCGAATCAAGAGCAACATTCATTAGAGCACAGTCATAAGCTAAGGTCTCTCCCCAACACTGAACTGTGGTACCACCGAATTCACCGTGATACTCAACAGATTCATTGGACCAGAGGTCACAGCACTGCATGACAATGTTCCCCATCAGGTCGGAGTGAGCACAGGTCGAAGTCTTACCTTCCTGAGCTATCGGGACACCTGCAATGGATTTTACAATGGTATTCTCGTAGCCACAGTCCTTTCCAGGGCCGGCTGCACCGGCCTCGTAAGCAACAAGTGATCTTGCGGCAGAAATAGTCCTTGCAATGATTGCAAGTGTGTGAGCGAGGTTCTTGTCCAGCAGCCCGCCTGCAATGAACATCGCGGTGTTTGCTTGGGCACAGTCTGTGTCACCTGATGCTATTACATTGTTCTTTTTTGCAACTGATGCAATGTCTTGCCAGATCATTTCCATATCTATGCTACCGAGAACACCTATTCCGTAAAGTACGCCTGCCATGTCGTTCCTGAGGATTGCATAGTCGAATACTTCTTTTCCACCCATTGACTCAACTGCAAGCATGTCAGCCCCATTCTGGGCACACTGCTCGAAGGCCTCCATAAAGACGCTGTACTTGTCTCCTCTAAGTGCGAGGAAGTCTCTGGTCTCACGGATGTCACCAATGGTGTGGCGGAGTGCGCACTTTATGCCGTATTCATCATGGTAATCTTCCATGATAGTTTTCTGGGCATGCGCAACGGCAGCTCCCCAATCCGGGTGATTGGACATCTGCTGAACGTGTTCAGTTTCAAGTACAACAGCAGGAGCTCCGATTTGAACCATCCTTGCCATAATGTCGGTGGTTATCCTTTCGTATTCCTTTATGAGCTTTTCTTTGGATGCTCCGGCTTCAGGTCTTGGGGCATAGTTTACTTCGGGAGTTGTGTAACCGGCACCGATTTCAAGTTCCAGTCCGGTTTTAACTGGCGTGACAGCTTTTCCGAAAACCATGTCATCTGCGCTTGCATAAGCCATTTTAGTACATCTTGTTACTGCCATTACTCCATCTCCTCAGTGTTTATGGAATTTCTCCCTCAGTTTCACAATGTTGCCTCCGTGTTCCCTGATGAAATCTGCTATCTTAGGAGCATCGGCTGCTTCTTCGCCATATACTCCTAGTTCATACTGGGATACGAAGTCCTGGTTCACAGCACCGCCGCCACAGGCGAACGGAATCTTGTAGCCTTTCTCCAGAAGCTTGTCATTAACTTCTTTAAATGCGTACATGGTTGTGGTCATCAGGGCAGTACCTGTAAGCATGAGAGGATTTTCTTTCTCGACAGCCGCTATTACCTCATCTACAGGGACATCTCTTCCAAGATCCACTACATCATATCCGTTAGCTCTGAGCAATGCAGCTACGATGTTCTTTCCTATATCGTGGACGTCGCCTTCTGCAACGTGGCAAACGACTTTACCTTTAACCACAGGTGCTCTTCCTGCTTTTTGCTTAACGTATTCAATGCCCTCCAGCATGGCATCAGCAGACATCATAACGTTTGGCAGGAAAATTATTCCTTCGTCATAAAGTTTGGTGACCACTCCCATTCCAACCATCAGAGCGTCATCGATAAGAGAGATTGGGTCCTTTCCAGAGCTAATAGCCTTTTCCAACCCTTCAACAACGTCGTCCTCTTCGCCTTCAAAGATGGCCTTTGCAATCGGATAAATTATTGAATCCTTTGGGTAAAGTTCTTCTGCAGCCTCTTCCGGTGTCATTTCTTTTTCCATTTTTACATTGTAACGAACCAGGATACCACTGGGATCTATATCTATCAAATGTCTAACCTCCATTTTGGCATTTGAGGAGCAAATAATCCTTGATTGTTTACAGGGGTAAAAACCGGGTTAAAAATCAACACTTTCCTGAGATCTATCTTGATTTTATTTTTAATCTATTTTGTCACTCAACTTTCTCTATTTTTTCACAGAGATAGCTAAATGAGGCCCAAACAGGTATAAAAACCCAAAATTCTTCCCAATTCCTTAAAGGGACTCCTAGCTCCCCTTTATTTAATTGGAATCCTATATATATAAAACTCACTGAG
Organism: Methanosarcina sp. A14; assembly: GCF_001729375.1. Classification (NCBI taxonomy): domain Archaea; kingdom Methanobacteriati; phylum Methanobacteriota; class Methanomicrobia; order Methanosarcinales; family Methanosarcinaceae; genus Methanosarcina; species Methanosarcina sp. A14. The sequence goes on from NZ_LZPK01000304.1 coordinate 9,132, forward strand.
CAAGTTTTAGTTTCTAATGCTGAACTTCAAACTATTATTTTCTTTATTGAGTAACCTTTTATTCTTAATGTTCAGTTTTTACTAATTTTCTTAACTCAGATACAGTTTAAAAACTATACAATTATTAATGTTCATAATATTTTTATAACAGTATGCGGCTCTTATTTTTCAGCAGGTTCAGTTAATTGCCAGAAAACATTTTATAATGAAAATTATTCGCTAAATTTAAAAATAAAATCCTATACTCTAATAATAAATATATTTTCATTGGTCATCGGTTAAGGAATTTTCTTGCCTGAAAGCTATTGATTTTGCATTAGAAGCCGGCCTTAAATTTTGGTCCATTTACATGAAATCGATACCGTATTCCAGCTTATAACTTATTGACCTATTTGGTAAATGTGAGGAAATTGGTGCAATTTATCACGATTCTTCACTTAACCAAAGACGTATGAATATATTTTATCTTGTTTCTTTCTTAACTTAATCTCTTTTGGAAAAGGTATATTTATCAGCCTTTTAGTTTAGGTTGTCTAAAAAGATTTTCCCGAAAGATTTATATGTTAGTAATGCCCTTAGAAGATCCTCTGATCTGAGAGGATCAGTAATTATTATATCTATAGATTTTGCAAAAATTTATTTTTGAGATAAAATCTATGGTAAAAAATAAATCAAACAAAAGCTTTATATACAAGAATTTCCTTGTATGTATCCCTCACAATAAGTAAAATTGTGAGCATTCGACTCTCTTATGATCCCTTTCCATGTAAATGGCAGTGTCTCTATAGATTCAAGCAAACTTCTCTTTTTGTTTTGGATCTAATGGTGAAAAATCGCCTGATGGAAAAGCTTTATATATGAGAAATACCTTGTATACATCCCTCTCACAATGTGATTGTGTCGAGGTAAATAACACAAAGCTTTATATACAAGAAATACCTTGTATATGTCCCTGCGCAAACTGATTGCGTAGGTAAAAAATCACAAATCTCTTT
>NZ_LZPK01000305.1:0-3623 GCF_001729375.1 Methanosarcina sp. A14
ATATTTTATTAATAGAGTTAACTTTATTATTCAGCACTGCATCTGTATAAATTAAATGAGAAAGATTTGGATGCAACCATACTCTGGAATTTCTAGGAGGCTTATAGCCTCAATAATCGACATTTTCGTAATTATTTTCCTTTTTATGTTTTTAGAGCTAATCACAGAAACCCTGGATGACCCCCTTTTCTATATTCTGTTTTTTCTAACAATGTGGGCTTATTTTGTCTTTCAGGAGAGTTCGACCCTTAGGTCAACTGTGGGCAAGCAAGCTGTGAACATTATTGTTACCGACCTCAACGGAAACAGAATTTCCTTTACGCAGGCAACAAAGCGCTTTATTCTGAAAATTTTCGCTGTAATTCCCTTTTTTACAGGTTTTCTACTGATCCTTTTTACTTCAAAAAAGCAGGCCTTTCACGATATCGTTGCAAAGACCGTAGTGTTTATTCAAGAGGACTAAGCTGAATCGGTTCCTCTAAATCAGCACATAAATTATGAATAAACTCATCCCAAAACCAATTTTCTTATCAAATCATTAAATTTTTAGGATTGTTTTTTGTGATATTTAGAAAAAGCAAATTGCGTGCGACCACCCCGATCTAAACAGGCTATTTGATAATTCAATTTCAGGGCAAAAACATATGATGAATAAGCATGTGAACTACTCTAAGCTAAAGACTTAGTGGCTTCCTGAGTCATCCTCCCAACCAATGTTGCCGAGTCGTAAAGGCTTTGTCCCTTGTTTCAAAGGTGAAGTAGAATATGACCGTGAAAGTATAGAAAAAGCATGTGTAAAGTACCCAAAAAGTCAGAAAGTCTGGACTTAAAGTCCAGAGTCAGTCGGAGAATTAAGCGACTTCTCAACTGACTTTCTTAACTGACTTTCTTAACTGACTTTCTTAACTGACTTTCTTAACTGACTTCTATTTTGAGAAGCAATTTCGATTTTAACAAACGATGTTTATTTTTATTTTAGAATACAAGTCCCAGGTCTTCGAGCTTCTTCCTTGCTCCGTCGTAGACCTGCATGTACTCGTCAGTTGGTGTTACGGTCTTTACATCGTAACATTCCTGGAAGGTCTTTCCTGCTGGTGCGCTTGCGTAATTCTTCTCATAGAGTGCTACAAGCTTGTCGAGTATCACATTTACTTCTGAGATTTCCACACCTGCGGTTGCCCTTGCTACTTCTCCCATCATTCTGGCTTCCATACCTGTTGTCTTGTCGGTCACGACACCCTTTGCTGATGCTACTCCTGAGAGAATTTCTCTGCCTGAAGCTGTGTCGGTAATTGATTGGGCTGAAGCTTCTAGCAGGCACATCTCAGTGCATGGTCCTGCACATGGGTAGTACTGGTTACCTGACAGTATGTCCGTAAATTCGGAAATTGTTGCACATGCCCATCCTGCAATCATCAGTGTCTCTCTGGTGTTGGTTGAACCCCAGCGGATGTGTACAGGGCCGTCAAGGTGCCAGCTTGCACTGCTCATGAGAACAGCGTTAATGTGGGTTGCAACATCTACAATTGTTGTTTCTTCAATTCCGCCTGCATACCCTCCAAAGATCGGCATCTGTTCGTCCATAATGATATCACTGTTTGCAGTGTAGTGAGCAATAACTGAGATTGCATCGAGATCAATCTTGAGTTCACAGAGTTGCGAGACCTCGTGGCTGTCCGTGCAGGTCATTCCGCCGGCGCAGTCAGCGGAAATATTTCCCTGAGCGGACAGGGAAGTCTCTGGGCCCTAGACACCCATGCCAGGCCTACCCGCCATGGCGCAAGCATTCTTAATTAGCCTTGTTTCGGTCTTTGCAGCAAGAACTTCATAAGGACTTTTTGGAATAGGCGCTTTTCCGCGTACTGTAGTCATTACACCGTTAACAATCGTGTCTACTTCCTTTTCCAGGGCATAGCTCATGTGAACAGGCATAAACACATCTTCGGAAATTGGAGAACCGGTAGGCCCACCCTGTACGATTGGTTTTGCCTTGTCACCAACACTTCTCTTTCTTACATTGACGGCATCCCTGCCTGTACCGAGTACAAATTCTTTCTGCACGTTGTTAATTGCATCCCATATTTCGTCTTCAGTGTACTTTACGATTCTGTGGGTATCGGTACAGTATATCCCGCACTCAAGCAGCATCTCAAATCCGGCTTTGAAGAGTTTTTCCATCATGTCCTTGTCTGTCGGGATAAACTCTCCCTTGAAGTCAAGCCCGTACTTCTGCTTGAGTTCCATTGCCTTCATTGGGATCTTCATGAGGTCCCAGTCGTCCAGAGTACACTTTTCTCCTACTTTTGCTCTGTCGTAGAAATCATAGCAATCAAAAGACTTTCTAAATGTCATTGTCTTTTGCCTCCCAGGATTATTTCATTACCTCAAGTGCAACTTTTGCAGCCTCAGCAGCATTTTCTGCAGTTGCATCAGCTCCGATTTCTTCGATCCATTTATCAGATACAGGAGCTCCTCCAAACATGCACTTTACACTGTCCCTGAGTTTTTCTTCTTTGAGCCTGTCCATGAGGTCTTTCTGGCCGAGCATGGAGGTGGTCATAAGGGCAGAACCTACTAAGAGGACTTTTTCTCCCTTGTGCTTTGCAGCCTCTTCGACAACGGTTTCATTAAGCACATCAACTCCCAGGTCAAAGATTTGGAACCCATTTGCTCCGAGCATAGTGGTAACAAGCCTGTGTCCAATGTCGTGAATATCCCCTTCTGCAACAAAGGTGATGGCAAGTCCTGCTTCGTCTCCCTCTTTCTTGTTCTTTTCAAGTTCAGGGGTAAGGACTTCCATTGCATTGCTCATTGCTTTTCCAGACATCATAATTTGAGGCAAAAAAATCTCGGCAGCTTCGAATTTGTCACCGACAATTTTCATTCCAACGGAAAGACCCTTTGTAATAATGTCAAGTGCCGGAATTCCTAAAGCCAGAGCCTCCTTGCATAGCTCTGGAGTACCTGCAACGTCTTGATTTACTATTGCGTCGCGTAACTTATCAAAGATTTCAGTATTTGTCATCCCATTATCACTTCTTTTTCACGTTTGGCCGATCAGGAATTAGTTTCCCACTTATCGGATATCGGAATCTCATTACCTCTTTTTAATATATAAATCTTATTCTTCGGACTGATGTTTATATATATTTTGTGTTAAATATTATGTGGGCAACAATATATAATATAAATATATTTTGATTGAATTTCTTTGAAATCAAGCCAGAATATCTCACTATAAAAATAAAAAAGAGAATGAAAAACGAAAAAATGTTACATAAATAAAAAGTTTTTGATTAATCCCACCGTAACCTGAAAAAAGAGAAATATTAACGGTGCAGTATTCAGCAAAAAATCAAAAATGATAGCTATCAGCCTGCTTTCACACTTTCACCTCAGAATTCTTTCATCCAGGGTCAGGCTAAGATTGTTTCACAAGAAAAGAACTTTTTAAATGAATTAAAACAAATTTCCAGACTTTAAAAAAGAAATAGAGGAAATTATGCCTGTTGGATTGAATCTAAAGTATAATATTACTTTATAAGTTTGATATTCTTCTCAAATCTGAAATATCGCTAACTTTTTTCCAATTTATAAAAATTTTAATAAATCATTGATCTGTC